>JAMCTV010000043.1 GCA_023381235.1 Gammaproteobacteria bacterium | reverse complement strand
CCATGCGCACCGCCTCTTCGTTCAACACCGGCAGCACGCCGGGCATACCGAGATCAATGGCGCAGGCCTGGGTATTGGGCAGCGCCCCATACGCGGTCGGCGCGCCGGAAAAAATCTTGCTGCGCGTGGCAAGCTGCGTATGAATCTCAAGACCGATGACGGTTTCCCATTCCATATCTATTCAAATCCTTCAGGCGCGCGCCGGTGCCAGTCCGTGACTTTCTGATACTGGTGCACAGCATTGAGCAAGCGCGGTTCGTCGAAATAATTGCCGATGACCTGCAAACCCAGCGGACGCTTGCCCACGAAACCGGCGGGGAGCGAGATCGCGGGCAGGCCGGCGAGATTGACCGCAATGGTGTAGATGTCGGACAGGTACATGGTGACCGGGTCATCGGTCTTCTCGCCCAGATTGAACGCCACCGTGGGCGCGGTCGGCCCCATGATGACGTCCACTTGCTCAAAGGCGCGTTTGAAGTCATCGCTGATGAGGCGGCGCAGCTTTTGCGCCTTGAGGTAATACGCGTCGTAGTAACCGGCGGACAGCACATAGGTACCGATCATGATGCGGCGTTTGACCTCGGCGCCGAAACCTTCGCCGCGCGAGCGTTCGTAGAGATCGAGCAAATCCACCGGGTCCTTGCAGCGGTAACCGTAGCGCACGCCATCGAAGCGCGACAGGTTGGAGGAACATTCGGCGGGCGCGATCACGTAATACACCGGCACCGCAAGAGGGGTATTGGGCAGGCTGATTTCCTTCACCACTGCGCCGAGTTTTTCATACTCTTTGACGGCGGCGTCTATCGCCTGCGCCACCTTGCCGTCCAGCCCGGCGCCAAAATACTCCCTGGGCAGGCCGATCTTGAGGCCCTTGATGGAGTCGTTGAGCGCCGCGGCATAATCCGGTACCGGCCTGTCCACGCTGGTGGAGTCGCGCGCATCGAAGCCGGCCATGACTTGCATGAGCAGGGCGCAATCCGCCGCCGTGCGCGCCATCGGCCCGCCCTGATCCAGACTGGAGGCGAAGGCAATCATGCCGTAGCGCGACACGCGTCCGTAGGTGGGTTTGAGGCCGGTGAGATTGCACAACGCGGCGGGCTGGCGGATCGAGCCGCCGGTGTCAGTGCCGGTGGCGGCGGGCGCGAGCCGCGCGGCAATCGCAGCAGCGGAGCCGCCGGAGGAGCCGCCGGGCACGGCGGCCGGGTCCCAGGGATTTTTCACCGGGCCGTAAAAACTGGTTTCGTTGGACGAGCCCATGGCGAACTCATCCATGTTGGTCTTGCCCAGCATCACCGCGCCTGCCGCATTAAAACGCTCCACCGTGGTGGCGTCATACGGCGCGATGAAGTTGTCGAGCATCCTGGAGCCGCAACTGGTCTTCACGCCCTTGGTGCAGAAAATATCCTTCTGCGCGATGGGTACGCCGGTAAGCGCGCCGCCCTCGTTTTTTGCCAGACGCGCATCGGCGGCGCGCGCCTGCTCCAGCGCCCGCTCGGCGGTGACGGTGATATAGGCATTGAGCGCCGGGTTGTGCCGTTCGATACGCTGGAGATAGGCGCGCGTCAGTTCGACGCTGGAGAACTCGCGCTGTTTAAGCGCGCGGGATAATTCGGTTATGGTTTTGGTGTGCATTTCAACCCCAGAGAAAAGAGCAAAGATACAAGATAAAAGTCAACTACAGAGATTTATATGTACTGTCTTTGCTTAATGGTCTTGTTTTTCCCTTTTCTCTTGTATCTTTTCTCTTGTATCTGCCGTTATTCAATAACCTTAGGCACCAGATACAGCCCCGCCTCCACCCTGGGCGCAATGGACTGGAACAACTCGCGCTGAATGGTCTCGGTGATCTGGTCAGGCCTGAGGCGCGCGGGCAGTTCCAGAGGGTGCGCCATGGGTGTTGCTTCGCGCGTATCCACTGCGTTCATCTGCTCCACCAAGCCCATGATATTGGACAGATTACGCGCATAAGCGGGGATATCCTGCTCGACGACGGCAAGCCGCGCCAGGCGGGCAATCTTTTTGACGTCAGAGGCGGTCAGCGCCATGGTTCACCCTGTATCAGTAAAAGCAGGCAACTTATCATATTTCGGCGCTTGCCCAAAGCCCCCCGCATTGGTACAGTGAAGGTTTATACCTTATTAAGGATGAATTACCAGATGTTTGGACGTTTCCGCAGGCTGTTTTCCGACGATCTCTCCATAGACTTGGGCACCGCCAATACGCTGATCTATGTGCGCGGCCAGGGCATCGTGCTGAACGAACCCTCAGTGGTGGCGATCCGCCAGGAGCGCGGGCCAAGCGGGCCCAAGACCATCGCCGCCGTGGGCATGGAAGCCAAGAACATGCTGGGGCGCACCCCGGGCAATATCAACGCCATCCGCCCCATGAAGGACGGCGTTATCGCCGACTTCACGGTCACGGAAAAGATGCTGCAATATTTTATCCACAAGGTGCATCAAAACCGCTTCCTTCGCCCCAGCCCGCGCGTGCTGGTGAGCGTGCCGTGCGGCTCCACCCAGGTGGAACGGCGCGCCATCAAGGAATCGGCGAGCGGCGCGGGCGCGAGCGAGGTGTTCCTGATCGAGGAGCCGATGGCCGCGGCGATCGGCGCCGGACTACCCATCGGCGAGGCGCGCGGCTCCATGGTGCTGGACATCGGCGGCGGCACATCGGAAGTGGCGGTGATCTCGCTCAACGGTATCGTGTACTCCGCCTCGGTGCGCATCGGCGGCGACCGCTTCGACGAGGCGATCATCAACTACGTGCGGCGCAACTACGGCACCCTGATCGGCGACACCACCGCCGAGCGCATTAAAAAGGAAATCGGCTCCGCCTTCCCCGGCACCGAGGTGCGCGAGATGGAGGTGTGGGGCCGCAATCAGGCCGAGGGCGTGCCGCGCCACTTCATGTTGAACAGCAACGAAATCCTGGAAGCCCTGCAGGAACCGTTGTCGGGCATCGTAAGCGCGGTGCGCGCCGCGCTGGAAAAAACCCCGCCGGAACTGGGCGCGGATGTGGCGGAGCGCGGCCTGGTGCTGACCGGCGGCGGCGCGCTGCTGCGCGACCTCGATAAACTGCTTTCGGAAGAAACCGGCTTGCCGGTCATCATCGCAGACGATCCGCTCACCTGCGTGGCGCGCGGCGGCGGCACCGCGCTGGAGATGATAGATGAAGGCGGACGTGACTTCCTGGTGCTGGAATAAGCCCTCGGTATCACGCATGGCATGGCTCTGTGCGCTGACGGAGAACAAGCTGTTTATAGCGCCAGAAATCGTAGCGAGCGGCTTGGTCGCTCCCGGCGTCCTGCCTCCCGCGACACTAGCACATCCCTGTGCGTCGCAGGCGGGGGCGGCGGAGCGCAGGAACCGGAGTGTACATAGAAGTCTGTCGCTACGCGACCCCGGATTCCGAGCACCGCACGAACCCGCATCAAAGCCGCGCAGTAGATTTATGGCGCTATAAACATGCGACAGCGCTTCGAAGGGCAGATGAAGCCCCTGTTCCAGCGCGGGCCTTCCATCACCCTGCGGTTGTTGATATTGATGCTGTTGTCCATCGCCATGATGACCGCCGATCACCGCAGCGCGCGCCTGGAGCCTTTGCGCGCGGGCCTCGCGCTGCTGATCTCGCCGCTGCAATATCTTGTCAACCTGCCGTTTGCCGCAGGCGCCTGGCTGGGCGATTCCTTCACTTCGCGCAATTCCTTGCTGCGCGACAACGACCGCCTGCAGGAGGAGCATCTCGCGCTCATGGCGCACATGCAGAAATATGAGGCGCTGGAGGTGGAAAATCAGCGCTTGCGTGAATTGCTGCAATCGTCGGCGCGGGTGGAAGGCCGCACCTCGGTGGCGGAGATCATCGCCGTGGACCTCGATCCCTTTAAACGCCAGATTGTGCTCAACAAGGGCACGCGCGACGGTGTCAGGGCCGGACAGCCGCTGCTGGACGCGCGCGGCATCCTGGGGCAGGTGATACACGCCGCGCCCTACACCAGCAGCGCCCTGCTGATTACCGACCCCACGCACGCGCTGCCGGTGCAGGTGTTGCGCAACGGTCTGCGCAGCATCGCCTTCGGCGGCGGCCCGTCCAATCGCCTCGATCTGCCCTATCTTGCCAACAATGCGGACATCCAGGTGGGCGACTTGCTGGTAAGCTCAGGTATGGGCGGCAGCTTCCCGCCGGACTATCCGGTGGGCAAGGTGGTGAGCGTGAAACTGGACCCAAACGAGCCGTTTGCCATGGTAAGCGCCGAGCCCAGCGCCGACATGGAGCGCAACCGCGAGGTTTTATTATTCTGGTCCGAGCCCGGAATGGACGCCAGCGGCAGTGCGCCTGTCTCCCCGTGATACAAAAACAGCGCCAGAGTTGGGCCATCATCACCAGCTTGGCAGCGGCATTCCTGCTCACCTTGTTGCCACTGCCGGACGCGCTGGCCGCTGCGCGGCCGGCGTGGATGGCCATGACCTTGGTATACTGGTGCCTCGCGCTGCCTGGACGCATCGGCGTGGGCGCCGCTTGGGCCGCGGGCCTGTTGCTCGACGCCGCGCAGGGCGCCTTGCTTGGCCAGCACGCGCTGAGCTT
>JAMCTV010000042.1 GCA_023381235.1 Gammaproteobacteria bacterium | reverse complement strand
AGCACCACCTTGATGCCCGCCTTTTCCAGGTCGAGCACCTCATCGCGCAGCGCGAGCGCGATCTGCAACGCGGTCTGGCTGCGCGGCTGGTCGTCGCGCACGAACGACCATTGCAGCATGGTGATGGGGCCGGACAACATGCCCTTCATCGGCTTCCTGGTGAGCGACTGCGCGTACACGCTCCACTCCACCGTCATCGGGTTGGGGCGCGCCACGTCGCCGAAGATGATCGGCGGCTTGACGCAGCGCGAGCCGTAGCTCTGCACCCAGCCGTTTTCGCTGAAGGCGTAGCCCTGCATCAGTTCGCCGAAATATTCCACCATATCGTTGCGCTCCGCCTCGCCGTGCACCAGCACATCGAGCCCGATTTCCTCCTGCTTGCGCACCGCGAGCGCGATCTCCTGCTTCATGCGCTCATGGTATTCCGCCTCGCTGATGCGCCCGGCCTTGAAGTCGCGCCGCGCGTTGCGGATCGCCTGGGTCTGCGGGAACGAGCCGATGGTGGTGGTTGGCAGCAACGGCAATTTCAGAAGTTTGTGCTGCAATTCGCGCCGCTTGGCATAAGGCGCGTGACGCTTGTCCTCGTTCGCGGCCAGCGCCTTGGCGCGCTGCTTCACCTCCGGGCGATGGATGCGCTTGGAGGTCTTGCGCGACTCGGCCGCGGCGCGGCTGGCGGCAAGCTCTTTGCTCACCGCTGCGCGGCCCTGGTTCAAGCCGCGCGCCAGGGTCACCACCTCGGCGACCTTTTGCGTGGCGAACGCCAGCCAGGATTTGAATTCATCGTCCAGCTTGGTCTCGTGCGCGAGATCCACCGGGGTGTGCAGCAGCGAGCACGACGGCGCCACCCACAGGCGAGCACCCAGGCGCGCCTTGGCGGACTCCAGCACGTCGAGCGCGCGTTCCAGATCGGTGCGCCAGATGTTGCGTCCGTCCACCACGCCGAGGGAAAGAATCTTGTACGCG
This sequence comes from Gammaproteobacteria bacterium, assembly GCA_023381235.1. GTDB lineage: Bacteria > Pseudomonadota > Gammaproteobacteria > SURF-13 > SURF-13 > SURF-13. The sequence goes on along the minus strand of JAMCTV010000042.1, from coordinate 3,355 downwards.
GGCAGTTGATCGAGCACCGCGCTCAACTGATCCGGCGCGCGCACCAGGTCTATGTGCAAACCTTCCACCGGCAGGCGGCAGGCCACGCCGGTGTTGTCGCCCAGCGCGCCGAAGTAAGTGGCGAGCATGATCTTGAGTCCGGAAGACTGCAAGCGGTTATAGGCCGTCTCAAACGCGCTCTTCCACGCCTGCGGCAGATCGAGCGCGAGGATCGGCTCGTCTATCTGCACCCACTCCACGCCTTCGGCCTTGAGGCGCGCCAGTATCTCGGCGTACACCGGCAGCAGCCGATCCAGCAGGGTCAGCCGGTCGAACGCCGCGCCCTTGGTCTTGCCGAGCCATAAATAGGTGAGCGGGCCGACCAGCACCGGCTTGGCGCGCAGGCCCAGCGCCTTGGCCTCGGCCAGCTCGCTGAATAATTTATTGGAGGCGACACGGAATGTTTGCCCGGCCTCGAACTCCGGCACGATGTAGTGATAGTTGGTGTCGAACCACTTGGTCATCTCGCAGGCATAGGTATCGGCCTGGCCCGCCTTGTCGCCAGGCGCACGGCCGCGCGCCATGCGAAAGTAAGTCTTGAAATCAACTTCGCCGGCCGCCGCGGCCGCTCCCGGCGTCCTGCCTCCCGCGACACTAGTACTTCCATGTACGTCGCCGAAGCGCTTGGGCACCACGCCGAGCAGCACCGACATGTCGAGCACATGGTCGTACCAGGTGAAGTCACCGACCGGGATGAGATCCGACCCCGCATCCTGCTGCAACTTCCAGTGGCGGATACGCAATTCCTTCCCCACCGCCTCCAGTGCGGCCTGATCCTGCTCGCCCTTCCAATACGCCTCCAGGGCGCGCTTCAATTCGCGCTTTACGCCGATGCGGGGAAATCCAAGATTGTGTGCAATGCTCATGACTTAAGGCTGCTCCCAGAAATTGCTTATAAAATTGTTTTAAGATGTGTGACCGTTAAACGGAATCATAAATTTTAACATATAACCCGGAGTTGTCGTAACAGCCCATTCAGCGCGGTGCTGGGTCGGCGGCGGGACGCCGCCACACCAGCGTGCGGTTGTTGACCGGCATTTCGTAGTCCTTGACCAGCGTCATGCCATGCGCCTCTGCCAGATCATGGAGCATTTCAGCATCGCGCACGCCGCTCAGCGGGTCGCGCGCCTTGAGCCAGGCGTCGAAACGCGCGTTACTCTCACTGGTGTAGCGGCCGCCGTAATTAAAAGGCCCGTACAGGGCGAACACACCCCCGCGCTCCAGGATTTTGCCGGCCCCCGCGAACATGCGCTGCACCTCCGGCCAGGACAGGATGTGCGCGGTATTGGCGCTGAACACCGCATCCGCGCCGACTGCGGGCCAAGGCGGCTGATTCACGTCGAGTTGCAACGGTGTCAACACGTTGGCGAGACGCGCCTCTATTCTCCACGCATTAATGCTGGCAAGGCTCGACTCCGTATCGCTCGGCTGCCAAACAAGATGCGGCATATGCTGCGCAAAGTACACCGCGTGTTGTCCCGTACCGCTGCCGATTTCCAATACCGCGCGGCACTCCACAAACACCACGCGCAACACGGCGAGTATGGGTTCCTTATTTTCGTCGCAGGCGGCGGAATAGAGTTTCATTTTGGTTTGAATGAAGTGCCCCGGAGACGATTCGAACGTCCGACCTTCCCCTTAGGAGGGGGATGCTCTATCCATCTGAGCTACCGGGGCAATTTTTGACACCAATGATGCCATCCATGGCGTAACCGCAGAGCCCTGCCGAACACCAGCCCGGACTTCCCTGTCCGGTCGTTCGCTCGCTTCGCGAGCTCACCCATCTGAGCTACCGGGGCGAAACGGGTGCGGCCGTTGAGAGACGGACGAGAGGGTTGAGTTCTATTAAAGTATATCGAAGCATCATGACATTCACCAACGCCGACACCCGGTCTTGGCCACAAAACGCCTGCCGGGATCGAGGAACGGTCCCAATACTGTCAATAGTGACAATGTTACGCTATAAGGAAGCTGGAAATAATTTATCTTTCGATAAGCCCGCATATTTTCGCGGGATGCTTCGTACTCACACTTAACGAACAGCCTGGCAGACACGAAGGTATGCCGGCTTAACGCCCAAGGGAGCTTCGTCATGAAATGGTCCTGGAAGCTGACGCGCATCGCGGGCATTGACGTGTATGTCCATGCGACCTTTTTCATGCTCCTCGCCTGGCTGGCCTTGAGCTACTGGCTGGTGGCGGGTACCCTGTCCGCCGTGCTGGCCGGCGTGGGGTTCATCCTGGCGCTGTTCGTCTGCATCGTGCTGCACGAGCTGGGCCACGCGCTGACGGCGCGGCGCTACGGCATCCGCACCCGCCATATCACCTTGTTGCCCATCGGCGGCGTCGCCTCCCTGGAACGGATGCCCCGTGATCCCCGGCAGGAGCTACGGGTGGCGCTGGCCGGACCGGCGGTCAACGTGGCGATCGCGCTCGTGCTGTGGGGATGGCTGCGGGCGAGCAACGGCTGGGTTCCCCCGGAGCAGATCGGGCTCGCCGGCGGGCCGTTTCTGGAGCGGCTCATGATCGTCAACCTGTTTGTGGCGGGGTTCAACCTACTACCCGCCTTTCCCATGGACGGCGGGCGGGTGCTGCGCGCGGCGCTGGCGCTGCGCATGGATTACGCCAAGGCGACGCGCGTCGCTGCGAGACTGGGCCAGGGACTAGCGCTGGCGCTGGGCTTCCTGGGCCTGTTCATCAACCCCTTCCTGCTGTTCATCGCCCTGTTCGTCTGGATCGGCGCGGCTGCGGAAGCGAGCGCGGTGCAAATCAAGTCCGCCCTCGCCGGTATGCCGGTGAGCCGCGCCATGCTGAAGGATTTTTCCACGCTGGCGCCGGGGGACACCCTGGCGCGGGCCGTTGATCTCACCCTGGCCGGCTCGCAAAAGGACTTCCCGGTGATGACGGGCGAGACGCTGGCCGGGGTGCTCACCCAGACCGGCCTGTTGAAAGGTCTGCGGGCCCACGGCGAGCGGGCCCAGGTGGGAGAGTTCATGCAGCGCGAGTTTGAGACCGCCGGTATTGACGAGCCTCTGGAAACCCTGCTGGAGCGATTACAGGCCCACGACTGTCGCCTGGTGCCCGTGATGCGCGCCGGGCGGCTGGCCGGCATCGTCAACCTCGACAACATCAGCGAGCTGTTGCAGATTCACTCCGCACTGCAAGGCAAAGGAATGTCATGATCCGGGGAACGTCGCCAGTCTGGAGCATCGCCGTCAGCGTCCTGTTCGTGGCTGCTGTCCTCGGCGCGCTGATTTATTTCGACGCCCACGAGCAGGTGCTGCAGTTGCTGGACTGGCTGGACGCCCAGGGCGCCT
>JAMCTV010000041.1 GCA_023381235.1 Gammaproteobacteria bacterium | reverse complement strand
CCGCTGCCATGTCATGCCCAGGCACGGCAAAGAGCATCCTTTGACACCGGCTGCGCACGGTGGCGGGCAACAGTGCTGGCCGGTCTGTAATCAACATCAGCAGTGAATGGGCGGGCGGCTCTTCCAGTGTCTTGAGCAGGGCGTTGGCCGCCTCGATGGTCATGCGCCCGGCGGGCGTGACAAGCGCAATCTTGTGGCCGGATGCGTGACTCTTGAGCGCAATCCAGGCAATCAGCTCGCGCACCCGGTCTATGCCGATGGCCTTGCCCTCCTCCGCCGGCGCAATGCATTGAAAATCAGGGTGCGTGCCGGCAGCGAACATCACGCAAGCAGGGCAGTTTTGACAGGCTTGTCCATCCTTGCGCGGCGCGGCGCACAGGAGCGCCTGGCTGAAGACGCGCGCGAACTGCTCTTTACCCAGACCCTCCGGGCCGCTTAGCAGCAAGGCGTGGGGTAGCTCAGCGGCGCGCAAGCGGGCCGTGAGCGCATCCCATTGCGCACTGTGCCAGGGCAAAAGACCGGACTCGTTCATGCGAGCAGCTTCGCCAGCGCCTGGATGATTTGCGCCTGCACTTCGGTCAACGGCAGCGCGGCATTGATGACGCGGTAACGCTGCGGGTGCTTGCGCGCCTGTTGCAAATAGGACTCGCGCACGCGCTCAAAAAAATCACCCTGCTCACGCTCGAAGCGGTCCGGCTCACTGCGTTTGCCAGCGCGCTGCAAGCCCAATGCCACGGGTAGATCAAGCCCCTACAACACTTACACGCGCAGCGCGCCTTGGGTCCAGTTCTCCAGCGCGGCGATGCGTTCCTCCTCTATGCCGCGTCCGCCGCCTTGATAGGCGTAGCTCGCCGCGGTGAAGCGGTCGCACAGCACCCATTGTCCGGCGCGCAGCGCGGGCAGAATCACCCGCGCAAGATGCTCCGCGCGCGCGGAGAACATGAGCAGCAGTTCCGCATCGGGACTGATCGCTTCCTGATGGTGATCGAGCAGCAGATGGCGCAGCTTTTCACCGAGCGTGGTGCCGCCCGGTTCGCGCGTGACCACCACTGATTTTTCCGCGCTGATTAAACGCTCGCGGATAAAGCTCACACAGGTGGATTTGCCCGCGCCTTCTATCCCTTCCACCGTAATGAAGCGCCCGGAGATTTTGTTTTTGTCTGGCATGGGATCAGGAGCCGCTGCGCCGTCCCTTCAACTGATATTTGGCTACCGCAATATTGTGCTGTTCGAGGGTCGCGGAAAATTCGTGCGTGCCGTCGCCGCGCGCGACGAAATAAAGCGCATCGCCCGGCGCGGGATGCAGCACGGCGCGGATCGCCTCCAATCCGGGCTGCGCGATGGGCGTGGGCGGCAAACCCGTGCGCGTGATGTTCGCTGCCGGCACGCACCCTGATTTTCAATGCATTGCGCCGGCGGAGGAGGGCAAGGCCTTCGAGATCGCCGCGGCGCAGATTGCCGTCAAATGCCGCGCCCATGCCATAGATGATGGTGGGATCGGTTTGCAGCGGCATGCCGATTTTTAACCGCCGCGTGAACACGCCGGCGATCTCGGCCCGTTCACGCGCCGCGCCGGTTTCCTTTTCGATGATGGAGGCCAGTATCAAGGCTTCGTAAGGGGTGCGCAACGGCGTGTCCTCGCTGCGCGTCAGCCATGCCTGTTCCAGTTTTTTTTCCATCGCCTGATAAGCGCGTTGCAGAAAGGCAAGATCAGTGGCGCCCTTGGGGAAGTGATAGGTGTCGGGCAGAAAGCGCCCTTCGGGGTGCTCGTCCGGTTTGCCGAGCTGCGCCATGATCTGTTGCTCGCTCAAGCCCTGCAACGTATGCGTCAACCTGTCATGGCGCGCCAGCGCCTCGGTCAATTGCCGGAACGTCCAACCTTCTATGATGGTGAAATTGTATTCCTGCACCTTGCCCGCCACCAGTTGGTCCAGCAATTGCTGCGGAGTCGTACCCGGAATGAAATGATATTCACCCGCCTTGATGGCGGCGCTTTTCCCCTCGATGCGCGCCAGCAAGACCAGGTAATAGGGTTGTTCCGTGATACGGCGGCGTTTGAAGTCCTGAGCGATGCTGTTTACGCCCGCGCCGGGCGTAACCTCGTAATCAAAACCCGTTTCCGGAATGGCCAGCGGGGCTTGCAGGAAGCGCTGATAGTCCAGGAAAACCGCGCCCGCAAAACCCGCCAGCGCAACAAGGCCAATGAACGCGGTCAGCGATAAAATGTGCTTGCGCATCTATACAGTATAACCTGATCGCCCCCTGCATCCAGCCTCCTGCGACATCAGCGCATCCATATGCGCCGCAACTTCGGCGGCAAGACGTACACCGAGCGAGCCGCAGGGGTAATGCCGTTCGGCGAGTTGACGCACCGGCCACAAACCAATCAGGCTGTTACAGACAAATACTTCATCTGCTTCCAGAACATCATTTAATGTGATTTCACGGACGCGCGCCGGAATATCAAGCCGCGCAGCGATGTCCAATATCAACCCGCGCATCACGCCCGCGACGCCGCACTGCGTGACATCGGGCGTCATCAGCCCGCCCGCCTTGACCAGAAACAGATTGCTCATCGTGCCGCTGATGACCCGTCCCTCGCTATCCAGCATGATGCCTTCCGCAATGCCGGCATCATTCCATTCGTTGCGCGCCAGCACCTGCTCCAGACGGTTGAGATGTTTCATCCCGGCCAGCGCGGGGTTGTGCGCCAAACGCGTGGCGCACACGCGCAGCACGACGCCCTGCGTTGCGGGGGAATAATCCGGCCAGGGATAAAGCGCCACCATGCGTGTCGGGCGGAGTTCGGCGGGCGGACGGTAGCCGCGCCCTCCCGCGCCGCGCGTGAAGATGATTTTGAGCACACCTTGCGCCACGCCCTCACAAACCTGCGCGGCCTCGTTCTCCAATAAGCCGTGATCCGGCAGTGGAATGCCCAGGCGTCCGCAACCCGCGCTCAAACGCTGCATGTGACGTTGCCACAGCAGCGGCTGTCCCGCGCGTATTGCCAGCGTTTCAAACAACCCGTCGCCGTAATGCAGTCCGCGGTCCAGCGCGTCCACTTTATCCGTGGCAATACCGTTAATCAAAATCATGGCGGAGTAATCAGCGCCATGAGCAATCCGCGCGCCTTGGCGCGTGTTTCCTCCAGTTCTCTTTCCGGAATGGAGTCCGCCACAATCCCGCTCCCGGCGCGCAGTGAAATTGCGCTACCCTGCTGTACCAAAGTGCGGATCAGAATATTCATTTGCAGGCTGCCGTCGCGGTTGAGATAACCCATACCGCCGGTATAAGGCCCGCGCGCGCACCGCTCCAGTTCGGCGATGATTTCCATGCAGCGCACCTTGGGGCAACCGGTGATGGTGCCGCCGGGAAACACCGCGCGTATCACCTGCCCGGGCGTGACACCGGCACGCAACGTGCCGCGTACGCCGGACACGATATGGTGCACATGCGCGTAGCTCTCTATCGTCATCAGTTCGTTTACCTCCACGCGCCCGCGCAGACGTAATTC
>JAMCTV010000040.1 GCA_023381235.1 Gammaproteobacteria bacterium | reverse complement strand
CCCCTCCTCAGAGGGTTGAACGCCCCCCGGACTCCTGCCGGGAAATAACCAGTCAGCCATAACAATAACAGTGAACCATGTTACGAGTCATGATTGTGGACGAAAGCACGCAGCGCGCGGCGGCGTTGGCGGAAGCGCTGCGCAGCGCCGGTTACGACGTAGTGGCGCAGTTGTCCACCTGTGAAAATCTGCAGACGCGCGTACTGGAGATGCAACCCGACGCGCCGAAATCGCGGGTTTTCAGGCGAAACTCAATTACGAGATAATGAGCGGCGATGGAGTGTACGGTTTCGCCACGCCTTTCGCCACGCTCATGCCCTTTAACGGCTGGGCCGACCAGTTTCTCACCACGCCGAATGACGGCTTGCGGGATTTCTTCATCACGGCGGCGAAGAGCTGGGCCGGTATCAACTGGTTTGTCCGCTATGACCGCTTTTCTTCCGACCACGGCGGCTACGATTACGGCAGCGAGTGGGGTGTCTCCGCCGCTAAAAAAGTCAACAAGGACCTGACTGTTCTGGCCAAATACGCGGCCTATGACGGCGACGCCAATTCCACCAACGTGGCGCGCAACCTCACCCTGTCGCGCGACCTGAGCAAATTCTGGCTGCAGGCCGACTTTCAGTTCTGAACCTGATCCGAATCTATTCGCGAGCCCATGAACTACCTCAACGTCATCGAACGTTACCGCGAGCACCGGGAAGGCATCCGGGAACTGCTCGCCTCGATACTCAGCGGAACCGCCGCGCCTGAACTGATCGGTGACTCCGCGGCCGTGTCACGCGCCATGCAGTCGCTGGCCGCGCATTACCCGTTCGCGGATTTGCTTTATACCCTGGACCGGAACGGCATCCAGACCAGCGACAATATCAGTAGCGAGATAAGGCCGCGCTATGCCAATTCGGGGCAAGGCATGGACCGCAGCCAACGTCCCTATTTTATCCTGGCGCGTGACACGGACAAGGTGATAGTCACAGAACCGTACCTTTCCTGCGCGAGCAATAAACTGTGCATGAGCGCCGTGGTCCAATTGCACGACAAGGCAAGCGCGCAACCCGGCTATCTGGTGATGGACTTCGACTTGGCAAAAACCATTGCGTTCTTCATGGGCGATAGTTCGCGCGGACGGTTCCAGCCCCTGTTCAAATCCGTTTATGTATTGATTGTGCTCGGATTGCTCAGTGTGGTGGCGGTGCTGCTGTATTCCGCCTTCACGGATATCGCCACTCTTTTTCAGGCGGGGCATACCCTCGATGCGATACAGCTTAAACCCTTCAGCGTCATCATCTTCATAACCTTGGCGCTCGCCATCTTCGATCTGGGGAAGACCATCCTGGAAGAAGAGGTATTGATGCAGAAAGATATCCTACGCCACAGTTCCACACGGCGCACCATTACACGCTTCATCGCCGCGATTCTGATCGCGGTATCCATCGAGGCGTTGATGTTGATGTTCAAGGGCGCCTTGAGCAACGGCGTGGAGACGCTCCAGGGCGTGTGGATGATGTTGACCGCCGTCGGTCTGCTGGCGGGCCTCGGTCTGTACGTCTATTTCGGCGCGCGCGCCGAGGCCATCCTGCTGGGACTGCGTAAATGACGTCGCATTACTAACGCTCACACGCGGCGCGGAATTCGATGTGAAGCTGTCTACCGGCTGGTGACAACAAAAACGTAGCGGGGGCGGGAAAATTGCACAACACCATGTCCAGTCTGGGGGACCACCCTGAACGCCCAATCTCCAAGTAAATCGGCATTGGATATTGTCGAGGCCTGTACCCTTGCATCAGGCCATCAGGTTATTGGCAGGTTCAAGGGTTGGCAGCTTCACAGCGTATTTCAGCCAATAGTCAGCCTTGCACACGAAGCTATAGTCGGCTGCGAGGGATTATTGCGCGCCACAGACGGTGGGAATAACCCGATTTCTCCGTTGGCTGTGATTGCCCACACCAGGGATATTTCCGAAAATGTATTGCTAGACCGCCTCTGCCGTAATCTCCATTTACGAAACTATCGGACCCTGGGCCGGGATACAGGATGGCTGTTCCTCAATATCAATCCGCGCGTGGTGGTTGACGGCAAAAACTATGGCTCGTACTTTATGGACCTGCTCCAATGCTACCGGTTTCCCGCTCACAGGATCGTCGTCGAGATACTTGAGGGGGCGATACAGGACGAGGCGCAGCTTGCCGAGGCAATCAAATATTACAAGGAATTGGGATGCCTGGTGGCTATTGACGACTTTGGCGCCGGGCACTCCAACTTTGAGCGTATTTGGAGGCAGCAACCCCATATCGTTAAGCTCGACAGGAGCATGATCGTCCGCGCCGCCGGCAGCCACAGGGTCAGGCGCCTACTTGGGAATATCATCTCGCTATTACACGAGGCGGGATGTCTGGTCATCGCTGAAGGCGTTGAAACCAAAGAAGAGGCCCTCATTAGCATTGATGGCGGGGCCGATTTTGCACAAGGTTATTATTTTTCCAGACCGTCCAGCACATTGGTCTTCCAGGTGGATCTCAGCGAGATATTTTTCCACCTCCAGGATAAATTTCAATTGTTATCCGCCTCCGAGTTTAAGGAGCAACAGAGGTATCTCGCCCCTTACTACTTGAGCATGCAGAATGGCGCCTCAGCCCTTGCCTCTGGCGCCGCACTCGAGACGGCATGTTTTAAGTTGCTCAAGCAGGATAAGGTACTGCGCTGTTACTTGCTCGATGAATCCGGAAGGCAGGTTGGCGCCAATCTTGTTCCTCCCGCACAATGCCTCCTGACCGATCCGCGCTTTGCCCCATTGGCAAACCCCGCTGGGGCAAACTGGTCTCGTAGACCTTACTTCCGCCGTGCGATTGAACAGCCGAATCAGGTACAACTAACACGGCCGTATCTGTCCATAACGGATGCACGCATGTGCGTGACACTTTCCATAGCCGTGCAAATTGACAAGAGCACTCAAATACTCTGTTGCGACCTGGACCGGGGAGGTGACAGTTAGCGCGGCCCGTCACACAGCAATCATCTTTAGTGCTCGCGCGTGGCGCGGAATTCGATCTCCGGCCAGCGCTCCATGGTGAGATCCAAATTGATGCGCGTGGGCGCGATGTAGGTCAGTTCACCGGCGTTGTCCAGCGCCAGGTGTTCCTGCGTCTTGCTGCGGAACTCCTCCAGTTTTTTCGCGTTGCCGCTGTGCACCCAGCGCGCGGTGGCGACGGGCACGTTTTCAAATTCGCATTCCACGCCGTACTCATCGCGCAGGCGATAGGCCGCGACATCGAATTGCAACGGCCCCACCGCGCCCAAGATCAGATCATTGCTGCTCAACGGGCGGAATAGCTGGGTTGCGCCCTCTTCACACAGTTGCAACAGCCCCTTTTGCAGCGCCTTCATGCGCAATGGATCGCGCAGGCGCGCGCGCCGGAACAGTTCCGGTGAAAAGTAGGGTATGCCGGTGAATTTCAGTTTTTCGCCTTCGGTGAAGGTATCACTGATCTGGATCGTGCCGTGGTTGTGCAGGCCGATGATGTCGCCGGGATAGGCCTGTTCGATATGTTCGCGCTCGCTGGCCATGAAGGTGATGGCGTTGGCGATCTGCACCTCGCGCCCCAGCCGCACGTGGTACATCTTCATGCCTTTGTGATAGCTGCCGGAGCAGACGCGCACAAAGGCGATGCGGTCGCGGTGGGCGGGATCCATGTTGGCCTGTATCTTGAACACAAAACCGCTGAATTTTTCTTCCTGCGGGTCCACCACGCGCTGTACGGCGGCGCGCGGCTGGGGCGGCGGCGCGTACTCCACGAAACTGTCCAGCAGTTCGCGCACGCCGAAATTATTCATGGCCGAGCCGAAGAATACCGGCGTCAGTTCACCGGCAAGAAAGGCCTGCAAATCGAACGCATGGCTCGCGCCCTTGACCAGCGCAATCTCCTCGCGCAACTCGGCGGCAAACGCGCCGAACAATTCGTCCAGGCGCGGATTGTCCAAACCTTGAATCACTTCGCCCTGCTGTATCTTGCCGCCGTGCGCGGGACTGAACAGATGCACGCTGTCCTGGTGCAGGTGGAAAATGCCCTTGAAGTGCTTGCCCATGCCGATGGGCCAGGTGACCGGCGCGCAGCGGATTTTGAGCACGGTCTCGATCTCGTCCAGCAGCTCGATGGGCGCGCGCCCGTCGCGGTCCAATTTGTTGATGAAGGTCATGATGGGCGTGGTGCGCAGGCGGCACACCTCCAGCAATTTGATAGTGCGCGCCTCCACGCCCTTGGCGGAATCTATCACCATGAGCGCGGAATCCACCGCGGTCAGGGTGCGGTAGGTGTCTTCGGAGAAATCCTCGTGCCCGGGCGTGTCGAGCAGATTGATGATCTTGTCGCGGTAAGGAAACTGCATCACCGAGGAGGTGATGGAGATGCCGCGCTCCTTCTCCAGCGCCATCCAGTCCGAGGTGGCATGGCGCACGGCCTTGCGCCCCTTCACCGTACCGGCGAGCTGAATCGCGCCGCCGAACAGCAACAGCTTTTCGGTAAGCGTGGTCTTGCCCGCATCAGGATGGGAGATGATGGCGAAGGTGCGGCGTCGCGCCGCCTGTTCAGCGATGACAGACATGAAAAAGGCTTGCAAAACAAATTATTATACAGCAGAACGGCGCTTCAATACAGCTCGATCAGGCTGCGCGCCAGAATGATCGCGTCTTCCTTGCCCTTGGCGGCAGGGTAATAGGCCTTGCGTATACCTACTTCGTTGAAACCCATATCTGCATATAACTTCAGCGCCGCGTGATTGGAGGGGCGCACTTCCAATAACATCGTGTCTGCGCCATGTCTGCGCGCCA
>JAMCTV010000039.1 GCA_023381235.1 Gammaproteobacteria bacterium | reverse complement strand
GAAGTGCAACTCTCCCCTTTGGTCGCCCGCGCGGTTTCATGCCGCGCGGTGCGAAATCTAATTAACTTGTTTGCTTCAACACGGCGTTCAACCCCACAGACGCGTCACATCGTTGTACAAGGCGATCAAGGTCAGGCAGGCGAGCAGCACGATCCCCAATTGCTGGCCAACAAGCTGCACGCGCTCCGATACTGCGCTCCCCTTGCAGGCCTCTATAAGATAATACATCAAGTGGCCGCCGTCCAAAAGCGGCACCGGCAGCAGGTTCAGCACCCCCAGGCTGATGCTGATGACCGCCAGGAACTGTAAAAACGGGACCAGGCCGTCACTCACCGACAGTCCCGCGAACTGCGCGATACTCAAGGGGCCGCTCAGGTTTTGCAACGAGGCCTCGCCCGTCACCATCTTCCACAGCACTTGCAGCATCAATCTCGTCATCTGAACGGTCTTTTCCACGCCCTTGACCAGCGCAACAGGCGGGGAATACTGCAACTCGGCGCGCATTGAAGCAGGCACCTCGACCGGTTGCGGCGCGGTTCCGGCATAGCCCGCTACCTTGCCCGCCACCGGCCTTTCAGCGGGGCGCAGCGTAAGCGTGAGCGTCCGTCCCGCGCGTTCGATCTCCAGGGATATCTCCACGCCGGGATGCTCGCTCACATAGGCGGCCCAGTCGCGCCAGTCCTGTATCGGTTTATCCGCTATGTTGAGCAGCTTGTCGCCCGGTTTCAATCCGGCCCGCTCCGCCGCCCCGCCCTGTTCCACAACGCCAACCACGGCGGGCACAGGCAGGCGCACCGGCTGGATACCCAGTTTGCCCAGCAGGTCGCCTTGGTCAAGTTGCGCCGGGGCATCGCTCAATTGCAGCGCGTGCGAGCGGCGCACGCCGCCGGCTTCTGTCTCCACCGTCACCGGCTCACGGCTCAGCGCCTTGCCGAGCAGGGCCATGAACACGCTGTCCCATGCCGGAGTGGGCTTGCCGTCCACGCTCACGATCTCATCACCCGCCGCCAGCCCGGCCTGCGCGGCGACCGAGGCGGGCGCGACCTCGCCCAGCACCGGCTTGAGACCGGGGATGCCGGCGCTGAACAGCAGCCAGTAGGCCAGCGCGGCGAATACCAGATTGAACAACGGCCCGGCCAGCACGATGGCGGAGCGCACCTTGACGCTCTGGCGGTTGAAGGCGCGCGGCAGTTCCGCTTCTTCCACCGGCCCTTCGCGCTCATCGAGCATCTTCACGTAACCGCCGAGCGGAAACATCCCGATGGCGTACTCGACGCCGTCGCGGCCGCGCGTACTCCACAACGGCCTGCCGAAGCCGACGGAAAAGCGCAGCACCTTGACGCCCAGCTTGCGCGCTACCCAGAAATGTCCGAATTCGTGCACCGTGACCAGTATGCCCAAGGTCACGACAAAGCCGATAATGGATAAAAGGAGGCTGGTCATCGCCATCTCACCGCAGCGGGGCCGGCGCGGAACCGGCGTGCGCCGCAACGCGCGCCTTGTTTTTTATCCGCCGCGGCTTGGGCGCGCGCAGCTTGATGATTTGCTCCGCGGCGCATACGCGCGCGCGCGCGTCGTCTTCCAGCACCGCCTCCAGCGCCGCGGCAGGGCGCGCGGTTTGCGCGGCCAGCGTGGCCTCCACCACCCCGGCGATGCCGGTAAACGGGATTTTTTCGTCCAGGAACGCCCGCACCGCGACTTCATTGGCGGCATTCAGTATCGCTGGCGCGGTGCCGCCGCGGTTCGCCGCCTGATACGCCAGGTTCAAACACGGATAGCGCGCGTGCTCCACGGCGCTGAACTCAAGCCGGCCCACGGCAGCGAGATCCAGCCGCGCCGCGCCGGACTCGATGCGCTCCGGCCAGGCCAGCGCGTGCGCGATGGGCACGCGCATGTCGGGGCTGGCGAGTTCGGCCAGCACCGAGCCGTCCTGATACTCCACCAGAGAGTGAATCACGCTTTGCGGGTGCAACAACACCTCGACCTTGTCCGGCGGCACACCGAACAGCCAGGTGGCCTCGATTACCTCCAGTCCCTTGTTCATCATGGTGGCCGAATCCACGGAGATTTTTTTGCCCATCACCCAATTGGGGTGGGCGCAGGCCTCAACGGGCGTGACCTGCTCCAGCTTCGCCAGCGGCAGGGTGCGGAACGGCCCGCCGGAGGCGGTGAGCAAGATGCGCCGCACCCCGGCGGCCCGGCAATCCGGGCGCGCGGCCTGGTTGAAATGATGCGGCAGGCACTGAAACACCGCGTTGTGTTCGCTGTCTATGGGCAGCAGCGTCGCGCCGCCGCCGCGCAGCGCGTCCATAAACAGCGCGCCCGCCATCACCAGCGCCTCCTTGTTGGCAAGCAGCACCCGCTTGCCTGCGCGCAGCGCGGCGAGCGTGGGCGGCAATCCTGCCGCGCCTACAATGGCCGCCATCACGTAATGCGCTTGCGGCAGGCGCGCAATGAACTCCAGCCCCTCCGCGCCCGCGAGCACTTGCGTGTCCGTCTTGCCGCGCAGGCGTTGCGCCAGGCGTTCGGCGGCGGCGGCGTCCGCCAGTGCCGCGTATTGCGGACGGAACGCCAGGCACTGCTCCACCATGCGCTCCACGTCGCGCTGCGCGCCGAGCGCAATCACACGGAAGCGCGCGCGCTGGCGCGCCAGCACATCCAATGTGCTCCCCCCGATGGAACCGGTGGAGCCCAGTATGGTGACGCCTATCACGGCAGCAGGTCTCCCATATAGATCAATCCAAGCACAAACAGCGGCGTGGCCGCGGTCAGGCTGTCTATGCGATCCAGCACTCCGCCGTGGCCGGGAAACAGTGCGCCGCTGTCCTTTACCTTGGCATGACGCTTATACATGCTTTTGAATAAATCACCCACAATGGAAACCGCCACTGTCGCCAAACACAGCAGCGCAAATAACGCATACGCGCCCGCATCCAGCCCGGCCAGGAAGCCGCCGGCCAGCGCCGCGAGCAAGGCTGCTGCTGCGGCGCCATATACGCCCTCCCAAGTCTTGCCGGGGCTGACCAGGGGCGCCAGCTTGCGCCTGCCCCAACGGCTGCCGGCGAAGTAAGCGGCGCTGTCAGCCAGCCAGATCATGCCCAGCAAAAACAGCACGGCGTGCGGACCGTAATCTTCATGCAGCGCGCTTAAGGCTCGCCAGGCCGGGACAAGGACCAGAATACCCGCGGCACCGGCCAAGGCGCGATGGGACCACATGCGCTCATCGCGCGGAAAGCGCAGCACCCATAGCAATGCGATCGTCCACCAGGCCAGCGCTACCCATAATATCAGTTGCAGAGGAAGTTGTGCCGCGCCCCACAACGCCGCCGCGGCTAGCAGCACATACCCCAGACGCTGGAACAGGCGGGCAAATCCGGTCAAACGCGCCCACTCCCAGGCGCCGTACAGGATAATCGCCGCAATGAGCAACGCGAAATAGCGGCTGGCAAGCGCATAGTCCGCCCAGACCAAAAGGGGGATCAACAGCGCCGCAGTCAGCAAACGCTGCCAAAGCATATATCAGGCCTGCGCCTGGTGCGCTACGGTGAGACCGCCAAAACGGCGCTGGCGCGTGGCATAGGCGTCAAGCGCCGCCTGCAAGGCGGACGCATCGAAATCCGGCCATAAAGTCTCGGTGAAATACAGCTCGGTATAGGCGATCTGCCACAACAGAAAATTGCTGATGCGCTGCTCGCCGCCGGTACGGATGAACAAATCCACCGCCGGCAGTGCGCTGAGGCAAAGACAGGACTCAAGCAGCGCGCGGTCTATCTGCGAGGCGCGCAGCGTCCCCTGCTCCACACGCAACGCAAGCTGTTGCGCCGCCTGCAAAATGTCCCACTGCCCGCCGTAATTGGCGGCGATATTAAGATGCAAACCCGGGTTCGCCGCGGTCAATTGTTCCGCCTCGCGCATCTGCTGTTGCAGCTTCTCTGAGAATGCGTCACGCGCGCCGATGAATTCCAGCCGCACGTGGCTCTGATGCAGTTCTTGAATTTCGTTTTGCAGGGCGGAGAGAAACAACTCCATGAGCTGCGTCACCTCCTGCGCCGGGCGTGACCAGTTTTCACTGCTGAAGGCAAACAGGGTAAGCGCGTCTACACCCTTCTCCGCACAGTTGCGCACCGCGCTTTTTACGCTTTGAGTACCGGCGCGATGCCCGGCGATGCGCGGCAGATGACGGCGCTGCGCCCAGCGGCCGTTGCCGTCCATGATGATGGCGATATGCCTGGGGAGTGCGCCAGCGGCGGATGTCAGGGTGCGGTCCATTTAAAGCAGAGAAAAGAGGCGAGAGAAAAGAGAAAAGATAATACGGTGAAACCGTAAGTGATGATTTAACATTACCTTCCCCTGCTCCTTTTTATCTTTTCTCTTGCCTCTTTTTTCTGTCTCAAACTTCCATCAACTCTTTCTCTTTCTGTTCCAGCAGCTTTTCGATCTCGGCGATGGACTTGTCGGTGAGTTTCTGGATTTCATCCTGGGCGCGGCGCTCTTCGTCTTCGGTGATCTTTTTATCCTTGAGCAGGTTCTTGATCTCGGTGTTGGCGTCGCGGCGCACGTTGCGCACCGCCACACGCCCGCCCTCGCCCTCCGCGCGGACTATTTTAATCATGTCGCGGCGGCGCTCTTCAGTGAGCGCGGGCAGCGGCACGCGGATCACATTGCCCGCCGCCACCGGGTTCAGCCCCAGGTTGGCGTTGAGGATGGCCTTTTCCACCGCCTGCGCCACGCTCTTGTCCCACGGCGTCACCACCAGGGTGCGCGCATCGGCCACGGTGATGTTGGCGGCCTGGCTGAGGGGCACTTCATTGCCGTAGTACACCACCTTCACATGCTCGATCAGGCTCGGATGCGCGCGCCCACCGCGCAGTTTGGTGATTTCCTGCTTCAACGCCTCGATGGTCTTGTGCATGCGCTGCTGGCTGTTCTGAATGATTTGCTTAGTCATGCCTGTCGCTCACCAAAGTCCCCTCGTCGGCGCCCAGCACGATACTCATCAGCGCGCCAGGTTTGTTCATGTTGTAGATGCACAGCGGCATGTTGTGATCGCGGCACAGCACGATGGCGGTGGCGTCCATCACCATCAGCTTGCGCTCGATGACTTCATCGTAGGTGAGGCGCTGGTAGCGCACCGCGTTTTTGTCCTTCATGGGATCGGCGGAATACACGCCGTCCACCTTGGTGGCCTTGAGCACCAGTTGCGCGTTGAGCTCCACGCCGCGCAGGCTGGCGGCCGAATCGGTGGTGAAGAAGGGATTGCCGGTGCCCGCGGCGAGTATCACCACGCGCCCCTTTTCCAGATGGCGTATCGCGCGGCGGCGGATGTAGTCTTCGCAGATTTGATTGATTTTGAGAGCGGACAAGACCCGGGCGCTGAGTCCCAGTTGCTCGATGGCGTCCTGCATGGCGAGCGCGTTGATTACCGTGCCGAGCATACCCATCTGGTCGGCGGTGACGCGGTCCATGCCGTTGGCGGCCAGACCCGCGCCGCGAAAGATATTGCCGCCGCCGACCACCACGGCCACCTGCACACCAATCTCGACCAGTTCCTGCACCTCCCTGGCGATGCGCTGAATCACCTTGGGGTCTATGCCGTAATCCGCCTCGCCCATCAACGCCTCGCCGGACAGCTTCAGCAGGATGCGCTGATATTTGGGCTTGCTCAGCGGCTTGGGCGTGGGAGCGGACATGGTTGGCCTTAGGCTTTACGCAAGCCTTTACTTACTTGGGCCATCACTTCTTCGGCAAAGCTTTCCGTCTTCCTGGCGATGCCCTCGCCGACCTCGAAGCGCGCGAAGCATTGCACCTTGGCGTGCGCCTCTTGCAACACCTGTTCCACGGTTTTCTCCGCATCGTGCAAGTACGGCTGGCTGAGCAAGGTGCTCTCGGCGAGGAACTTCTTGACCCGGCCATCAATCATCTTTTCCACGATGGCCGCGGGCTTGCCGCTCTCGGCCGCCTGCGCGGCGTAGATTTCGCGCTCCTTGGCGATGGTCTCGGCGGGCACGTCCTGCGGCGCCACCGCCACCGGCTTGTTGGCCGCGATGTGCATGGCGATGCGCTTGGCCAGTTCCGCGTCCGCACCCTCGCTGTCCACCAGCACGCCGATGCGCGCGCCGTGCGAATAAGCGCCGATCAAACCCCTGCTCTGCAAGCGCATGAAACGGCGCACGCCGATGTTTTCGCCGATCTTGGCGATCAGCTCCTGGCGCACGCTGTTCACGCTGCCCTCGTGCAGCGGCAGCGCGAGCAGCGCATCCGCGTCTCCGGGCTGCTGCTTCAACACCACTTGCGCGACATCCTGCGCGAACTGTTTGAACGCATCGCCCTTGGCGACGAAATCGGTCTCGCAGTTCACCTCCACCATCACCGCCTGTTTGGCGTCGGGGGCGAGCGCGATCACGATCATGCCCTCGGCGGCGATGCGCCCGGCCTTTTTGTCGGCCTGCGCCAGGCCGCTCTTGCGCATCACCTCGACCGCGGCCTCGATGTCGCCCTTGGTTTCCAGCAGGGCCTTCTTGCACTCCATCATGCCCGACCCGGTGCGCTCACGCAGTTCTTTGACCAACGCGGCGGTAATGTCCATGTCGCTGTTTCTCCTTGAAATGGGGCGCGATTACTTCTTTGCGCCCGTCTTGCCGCGCATGCTGACCTTGGCCTTGGAGGGCGCACGTTTCTTCGGCATCTCCTTCTTCGGTCCGGTCTCATCCTTGGCTACGGCAGCTTTTCTGCCCGTGCGCCGCGGGGCAGCCTTTCTCGCTTCCGCACCGCGCTCCACAGCGCCTTGGGGCTCGCCGCCCTCGCCAAGCTCGACGAACTCGTCCGCCGGACCCTGGGCGATCATGCTGCGGCCTTCCAGTACCGCATCCGCCGCGCCGCGCGCATACAGTTGAATGGCGCGGATCGCGTCGTCATTGCCGGGGATCATGTAATCCACGCCGTCCGGCGGGTTATTGCTGTCCACCACGCCGGCCACCGGAATGCCGAGCTTGACCGCCTCCTGCACCGCGATCTTTTCGTTGCCCACGTCTATCACAAACAGGGCGTCGGGCAGACGCTCCATGTCCTTGATGCCGCTCAGGCTGTGGCGCAATTTCTCCCGCTCACGTTCCAGCATGAGCGACTCCTTCTTGCTCAGGCGCTGCAGGCTGCCATCCTCGGCCATCGCCTCCAGTTCCTTGAGGCGCTTGATGGACTGACGGATGGTCTTGAAATTGGTGAGCATGCCGCCCAGCCAGCGCTGGCTTACATAGGGCATGCCACAGCGCTGCGCCTCCTGTTCGATAATCTCCTGCGCGGAGCGTTTGGTGCCGACAAATAAAATGACGCCCTTGCTGGCCGCCATCTTGCCGATGAAGTTCATCGCCTCGTGATACAGCGGCAGAGACTTTTCCAGGTTGATGATGTGGATTTTGTCGCGCTGGCCGAAGATAAAAGGGGCCATCTTGGGATTCCAAAAGCGCGTCTGGTGGCCGAAATGCACACCGGCCTCCAGCATTTGACGCATGGTAACATCAGCCATGTTGTATACTCCTCGTGTGGGTTAGTCCTCCATGCGCCTGCCGCAGCGAACCCCCGGCTTCAGGCCGGGCGGCACCCCGCTACGGTGTGGGGACGCATGTGTGTATTTTGCCCTGGCGTAACATCACGCCGGGCAACGCCCATTATACGGTATAACCCCTCCGGCCAGCAATTACAGTATGAGCGTCACGATCAAAACCGCCGAAGAAGTCGCCAAGATGCACGTCGCGGGCCGCCTCGCGGCCGACGTGCTGCACATGATCCGACCCCACGTCCAACCCGGCGTCACCACCGGCGAGCTGGACCGGTTGTGCCATGACTATATCGTCAACGTGCAACAGGCCGTCCCCGCCCCGCTCAATTACCGCGGCTACCCCAAGTCCATCTGCACCTCAGTGAATCACCAGGTGTGTCATGGCATCCCCGGCGAACGCGCGCTGAAAGAGGGTGACATCGTCAACATAGACGTGACGGTCATCAAGGACGGCTATCACGGCGACACCAGCAAGATGTTTTTCGTGGGTGAGCCCTCGCTCATCGCCAAACGCGTCACGCAAACCAGCTACGAGTGCATGCGTCTCGGCATAGAAATGGTGAAGCCCGGCGTGCGCCTGGGCGACATCGGCCACGCGATTCAGAAACACGCCGAGGCGAACAACTGCTCGGTGGTGCGCGAATACTGCGGCCACGGCATCGGTCGCGTGTTCCACGAAGACCCGCAGGTGCTGCACTACGGCCAGCCCGGCACCGGCATGGCGCTGCAGCCCGGCATGACCTTCACCATCGAGCCCATGATTAACGCGGGCAAGCGCCAGGTAAAACTTTTACCCGACCAATGGACCGTAGTCACCAAGGATCACAGCCTGTCCGCGCAATGGGAACACACCGTGCTGGTCGCTGAAACCGGCTTTGAGGTGCTCACCTTAAGGCCGGGCGACGACATATAAGCTCCATGCTCCCCGCAGCCGCGCAGCGCGACTCGTTACAGCTTGATCTGAGCAAACTGGACGACACACTGCGCGGCGGCGCAGCGCCATTGCCTGCGTTCCGCAGCGCGCTGCAAGAGGCGCACGAGGCGCAGCGCCAGCGTTTCCTTTCCGGCGCGCCGGTGGAAGAATTGCTGCGTCAGCGCGCCGCGCTGCTCGATGAACTGCTCACCCGCGCCTGGCGCCTGCACTCACCCCCGGCGCAGGCCGCGCTGGTCGCGGTAGGCGGTTACGGGCGCGCGGAACTGCATCCGGGTTCGGATATAGATTTGCTGATTCTGACTGCCGAAGACAGCACTGAAACACAGGCTATCGAGCGTTTCGTCCATTTCCTGTGGGACATCGGCCTGCACGTCGGGCACAGTGTACGCACTGTGGCGCAATGCACCGAGGTTGCTGCGCACGACATCACCATCCTTACCAATCTTCTGGAGGCGCGCCTGGTCGAGGGTTCGGCGCCGCTGCTCGAGGCGATGCGCGCCGCGCTCGCGCCGGAGCACTTGTGGCCGGCAGACGAATTCTTCAAGGCCAAGTGGGAAGAACAGGCGCGGCGACACCACAAATATCACGACACCGCCTACAACCTGGAGCCCAACATCAAGGACGGGCCTGGCGGCCTGCGCGACATCCAGACCATCACATGGGTCGCGCTGCGCCATTTCGGCAGCGCGCACCTGCACGACCTGGCGGCGCACGGCTTTCTTACCGCAAACGAACTGCGTCTGCTGGACGAAGGCAGGAGTTTTCTGTGGCGCATCCGCTACGCCCTGCATCTCTGCGCCGGGCGGCGCGAGGATCGCCTGCTGTTCGATTATCAACGCGCCCTCGCCGCGCAATTCGGCTACCGCGATACGCCGCATCAATTGGCGGTTGAGCAGTTTATGCAGCGCTACTACCGCATCGTGATGGAACTGGGCCGCCTGAATGAAATGCTGCTGCAACTGTTTCAGGAAACCATCCTCTACGCCAGAGAAGATACGGAGATTGTCCCGCTCAACAAGCGTTTTCAAGTCCGGAATGATGTGATCGAGGTCGCCCATCCCGGCGTTTTCAAACACTATCCGTTCGCGCTGCTGGAAATCTTCCTGCTGCTCGCGCAACGTCCCCATCTCAAGGGCGTGCACGCCGCCACCATACGCCTGATCCGCGACCACCGTTATCTGATAGACGACGCCTTCCGCGCCGACCTGCGCTGCCGCACCCTATTCATGGAATTATTGCGCGAGAAGCGCGGCATCGCGCACGAATTGCGCCGCATGCACCGTTACGGCGTGCTGGGCGCTTATATCCCGGAATTCGGCCGCATCGAAGGCCAGATGCAGCATGATTTATTTCATGTCTACACCGTGGACGAGCACACGCTGTTTCTGGTGCGCAACCTGCGTCGCTTTGCCCTGCCGGAATTCGCGCACGAACTTCCGCTGTGCAGCGAAATCTTCCAGCAGTTGCCGAAACCAGAACTGCTCTACCTCGCCGGGCTGTTCCACGACATCGCCAAGGGGCGCGGCGGCGACCACTCCGAGCTGGGCGCGGAAGACGCCACGCAATTCTGCCTGCGCCACGGCCTCAGCGCCTACGACGCGCACATGGTGGCGTGGCTGGTCAAGCACCATTTGATTTTATCGCGCACCGCGCAACGCGAAGACATCAGCGACCCGCAAGTCATCAACGCCTTCGCCGCCAGAATCGGTGATAGCACGCGGCTGGATTACCTATATCTGCTCACCGCAGCCGACATCCGCGCCACCAATCCCGGCCTGTGGACCGGCTGGAAAGGCGCGCTGCTCACCGAGCTGTACCTTGCTACACGCCGCGCGCTGGCGCGCGGGCTGGAAAATCCGCTCGCACAAGCTGAACGCATTGAGGAAACAAAACGCGAGGCGCGCCAACTGCTTGCACAGCACGGCGTGGATGAAGCGGCGCTGCAAGCCTTGTGGCTCGACGCAGGCGAGGATTATTTCCTGCGTTATTCGGCGGATGAAATTGCCTGGCACACGCAATCCATCTTGGCCGCGCCAGCAGACAAGCCGCTCACCCTCATGCGCCAGCGCAGCTCAGGAGGCAGCGAACTGTTTATTTACACCCCGGACAGGGATTATCTGTTCGCCACCATCACCGGCGCGCTCGATCAATTGGGGCTCAACGTGCACGACGCGCGTATCGCCACCACCCGCAACGGCCACACCCTCAACACCTTCATTGTGCTCGAAGAGTCCGGCGCAGCCATTGAAAGCGCAGCGCGCACCGGGGAAATCATCACGGCGCTCAAACAACAATTACTCCAACCTGCCGCACCCGGCGCACCCGCCACCCGGCGCACCCGCCGCCAACTCAAGCACTTCCCCATCCCCACCCAAATCACCTTCGATCAAGACGCGCGCAACCAACGCACCGTCATGGAAGTCATCACCGCCGACCGCCCCGGCCTCCTCGCCAAGGTCGGCAAGGCCTTCATGGAATGCGGCATCCGCCTGCAAAACGCCAAAATCGCCACCCTGGGCGCGCGCGCGGAAGATATTTTTTACATCACCAATCGTGATAACCAGCCGCTGGATAACGATCGGCAAACGCAACTACAGACGGCCCTCTTGCATTTTCTTGAAATAAAGTGACCGGCTTGAATAATGATGCAAAACTATACATCATTGTAAGACGCATATTTCTTGTTAGGCTGCACGGCGACCATAAATGTCTGGATTCCATCACTAATAACTACGGGCTTGCTCGCGTTTGCTCTGTGGCTGGGTCGCAAACTGATAGTCACGCGCCTTGCGAAAAGTGTTGAGCACGAGTTCAACACAAAACTCGAAGCGGTTCGCGCGGAGTTTCGTGAGAAAGATGAATTGCTAAAGGCGGATTTGCGTTTGAAGGAAAGTGAGATCGCAGCGCTCCGTGGAGGAGCGATGACGGCAATGGCGAGCCGGCAAATGGCGGTGGATAAAAGGAGACTTGAAGCTGTAGATCAATTGTGGTCAGCGGTTACTGCACTCGCTAGTGCAAAAGGCATCTCCGCCTTCATGGCCGTCATGAAATTCGAAGCCGTGGCCGAAGAAGCGGCTAGAAACGCAGAGTTTCGGAAAATGTTCACCATTATGGGCGGGGCAATCGATATTACTAAGGTCGATGTAACTGGCGCCGCAAAGGCTCGCCCCTTTGTCTCCGCTATGGCATGGGCTCTGTATTCCGCATACAGTGCCATTGCAATGCACGCGGTGATGAGGCTACACATAATCAAGTCTGGAATTGGGGCCAAGGACCTTTTCGACAAAGATGCAGTCGCCAAGTTGGT
The DNA here is from genome assembly GCA_023381235.1 of Gammaproteobacteria bacterium. Taxonomy (GTDB): domain Bacteria; phylum Pseudomonadota; class Gammaproteobacteria; order SURF-13; family SURF-13; genus SURF-13. The sequence goes on along the minus strand of JAMCTV010000039.1, from coordinate 9,992 downwards.
AAAGGCTGCATTGCCGCACCAAGCAGGCTATATCGACAAGTATGGTGATGCCGGGTATCACTATCTTCTGGAAGAGCTTGAGGAGTCCTTGCTCGCCGCTCTGCGAACGATGCTTGCAGGGGAAGAAGCAGACCGCGCCAGCGTTGAACGCGCCGCTGAAATTGTCAGATTGTCCGAGGAACTTAAGGCCAAGCAATCCACAGTGCAGCAAGCGTAGGATGGGTGGAGCGTAAGCGTAACCCATCGAATGATACTGCACCGCACCCAAGCTATCGGCTTGGAAAGCGTACTTCTTGCAATACCACGAGGTATGATATAGTATCATACTCAGGAGACACCCCATGAGCCGAGCCAAAATTGCTATTACACTCGACCCGCACGTTTTGAATCGGGTTGACCGTTTGATCGCCCGCCATGTATTTCCCAACCGAAGCCGGGCCATACAGGAGGCTGTGGAAGAGAAGCTGGCGCGGCTTGAGGGCAGCCGCTTGGCGGCGGAGTGCGCCAAATTGGACCCCGCCTTTGAAAAAGTCATGGCGGATGAGGGCTTGACTGAGGATGTCAGCGCATGGCCGGAATATTGAGGGGCGAGATTCGCTGGGCCGATCTCAATCCCGTCCGCGGCCATGAGCAGGCCGGAGTGCGCCCAGTGCTTATACTGAGTCATGATATCTTCAATGAGCGCTCCGGGACGGTGATCGCCATGGCCATCACCAGCCAGCCTCAGCGCGCGGGTTTCCCGCTGACTTATGAAATCAAGCCGCTGCAATCAAACAAGCACTCTTGGGTAAAAATCAGCCAAATACGCACTCTGTCAGTGGAACGTATAGGAAAAAAAACTGGGCGCATTCCGACAGAGGAAATGGCAAAAATTATTGACGGGTTAAATGAAATTATCGGAACCTGAATCCATCGAACCAATACAATTACTGCCGCTCAGTCACTTTCATAAATCGCGCAGAAAAATAACCCGCCAGCACGATCAATGCCCCGCCCAGCCATTCGTGCGTCTGCACCGTTTCGCCCGCCAGCCACGCGGCTGACAATGCACCTGCGACGAGTTCAAACAATAAAATCACCGCCGAGCGCTGTACCGGCATGCGGGTTACGCCGTATTGCACGGCCAGGGTCATCGCGGTGATACCCAACGCGCCGAGCGCGATGGCGTAAACCAGCGCCGCGGAGGATGCCTGTGGCGCGGGTTGTGCGCTGAACAGCAGCCACAGCAGCGCCACCAGCACACCGCCGGCCCACACCGAGATGGTTTTCACAGGCACCGAAACATCTTGCAGCCTGCGTATCAGCACATTCGACAGGGCAAAGGTAAAACCCGACAACAGCGCCAGAATATCCGCACGTCCGTGCGGCCAGAACGTGCCCACGGCGCCGTCCCATAGCATGATGAGCGCGCCCGCCATGGCGGCTGCGAGCAATGCCCAGGCGCGTGTGGACAAGCGCTCGCCCAAGACGGCCCAGCCGAGCAGGGAGACCCACAAGGGCGATAGATAAAATAACAGCAGCACGCGCATGACGTTGCCTTCAATCACTGCCAGCACGAAGGTGATATTGCACAGTCCCGTAACCAGGCCGAGCGTGAGCAGCAGCCAGGGGTGATGCTTGAGTTCAGCGCGCCTCTGCCACAGCCACGGCAGGCCCACGCACCAGGCTACGGCATTGGTAATCAGCGCCAGCCACAGCCCGGACAGGCCTTGCTCCTCCAGCAGGCGCAGCGGATACCAAAATACGCCCCACAGGGTCGCGCCGAATAACAGGGCAAGCAGCGGCAGGCTGCTTCGTGAGTCATTGGAGGGCATGGTATTAAGCTCTATAATAGATGGTTATTCCTGGACTAGCCGCATAAGAGCATGAACCCCGATCTCGCCGCGCTGCAGCCTTACCCGTTTGAGCGGCTGAACCAGCTCAAGAGCGGGGTCACGCCCCCTGCTCATCTCAAGCCGATTAATCTTTCCATCGGCGAGCCGCAACATGCCACGCCGGAGTTTATCATCAGCGCGTTGCGCGACCATCTCAACGGCCTGGCGCGCTATCCCACCACGCGCGGCGAACCGGCGCTGCGCGAGGCCATCGGCGCGTGGCTTGCGCGGCGCTTTGACCTGCCGCGCGCAAGCCTCGACATCGAAAACCATATTCTACCGGTGAACGGTACGCGCGAGGCGTTGTTCGCTGTCGCCCAGTGTCTCATAGACCGGCGCAGTGCGCCGCTGGTGCTGATGCCCAACCCGTTTTATCAAATCTACGAAGGCGCGGCGTTGCTTTCGGGCGCTACACCATGGTTTCTCAATACCACCGCGCGCAACGGATTTCTGCCGGACTTCGCCGCCGTGCCGGACACGGTGTGGCAACGCTGCCAGTTGATTTATATCTGCTCGCCGGGCAATCCGTGCGGCGCGGTGCTCGACATTGAAGCGCTGCAACAGCTTATCCGCCTGGCCGATCAATATGACTTTGTGATTGCCTCCGACGAGTGCTATTCCGAGTTGTATCTGGATGAAGGCAATCCAGCGCCGGGGCTGCTGCAAGCCGCTGCGCGCATGGGGCGCGACGATTACCGGCGCTGCCTGGTGTTTCACAGTTTATCCAAGCGCTCCAGCGTGCCGGGCTTGCGCTCCGGCTTCGTCGCGGGCGACGCCGAGTTGATCCGTCAATTTCATTTGTACCGCACCTATCACGGCAGCGCCATGCCGCCCGCGACGCAGATGGCGAGCCTTGCGGCGTGGAAGGATGAGCGGCACGTGCAGGACAATCGCAGGCTGTACCGGGAAAAATTTGACGCGGTGCTGGAGATACTCAAGCCGGTCAGCAGCGTGGTGCGCCCTGCGGGCGGATTTTATTTGTGGCTGCAAACGCCGCAGGACGATCAAACCTTTGTGCGCGAGTTATACGCCCGTTATAACGTGACGCTATTGCCCGGCAGTTATTTGTCGCGCAGCGCGCACGGCGGCAATCCCGGCGAGGGCTATGTGCGTATTGCGCTGGTGCCCGGTCTGGATGAGTGCATTGAAGCGGCAAAACGGTTGCGTGAATTTATTCTTACCTTCAAGGAACAGCATGAAAAACTTGCAGAGCATTATTGAACCGGCCTTTGAACAGCGTGCGCAAATCACGCCGCAAAACGTGGAGGATAGCGTAAAGGATGCCGTCAACGAAACCATCGCGCTGCTCGATGCGGGCAAACTGCGCGTGGCGGAGAAGACCGGCGGCGCCTGGCAGGTGCATCAGTGGATCAAGAAGGCGGTGCTGCTGTCGTTCCGCATCGAGGATAATCATTTCATAAAAGGAGCCTACAGCGCCTACTATGACAAGGTGCCGGGCAAGTTCAGCGGCTACGACGAAGCGCGCTTCAAGCAGAGCGGCGTGCGCGTCGTGCCGCCCGCCATGGCGCGGCGCGGCTCCTATATCGCGCCCTCGGTGGTGCTCATGCCGTCGTATGTAAACATCGGAGCCTATGTGGACAGCGGCACCATGGTGGACACTTGGGCCACGGTCGGCTCGTGCGCGCAGATCGGCAAGAACGTGCACCTGTCCGGGGGCGTCGGCATCGGCGGCGTGCTGGAGCCGGTGCAGGCCGGCCCGACCATCATTGAGGACAATTGTTTCATCGGCGCGCGTTCGGAAGTCGTGGAAGGCGTCATCGTCGAGGAAGGTTCGGTGATTTCGATGGGCGTGTACATCGGCCAGAGCACCAAGATATTCAACCGCATGACGGGCGAAGTCAGCTACGGGCGCATCCCGGCCGGTTCCGTGGTGGTGTCGGGCAACCTGCCTTCCAAGGACGGCAGCTACAGCCTGTATTGCGCGGTGATTGTGAAACAAGTGGACGAAAAGACGCGCAGCAAGGTGGGCATCAACGAGTTGCTGCGGGACGTTTGACATGACCGTCATGTACGGCATCACCAATTGTTCCACGGTAAAAAAAGCGCGCGCTTGGCTGGAACAGCGCGGCGTGGAATACCGCTTCCACGATTTCCGCAAGGACGGATTGGACGCCAAGACACTGCAAACCCTGGTTGACAAGCTGGGCTGGGAAACCCTGCTCAACAAGAGCGGCATGACCTGGCGCAAGCTCACGGAAAAAGACAAGAGCGGCCTGAATGAGAAAAAGGCTCAGGCGTTGATGCTCAACCACCCTACGGTGATTAAACGTCCGGTGCTGGTGACGGGGGAAAACTATTACGCCGGTTTCAACGAAACGGATTATCAACGCTTGTTTACAGGGAAAAAATAATGCCTGTCCTGAGTGAAATCGAAGGATCCAGCACGCTGGAGTTACTGAAAGAACTGATTGCCCGCTGCTCGCTCACGCCCGATGACGCGGGCTGCCAGCAGCTGATCGCGCAGCGCCTGGCGCCGCTCGGTTTCAAAATCGAGCACCTGCGTTTTGGCGACGTGGATAATCTGTGGGCGCGGCGCGGCACACAAGCGCCGCTGTTTGTCTTCGCTGGGCATACAGACGTGGTGCCCACCGGGCCGCTGGACCAATGGAAGTCCGATCCGTTCATGCCTACGCTGCGCGACGGTTACCTATACGGACGCGGCGCAGCGGACATGAAGGGCGGCATCGCCGCGATGGTAACCGCGGTGGAACGCTTTGTCGCGCAACACCCCAAACACCCCGGCTCCATCGCCCTGCTCATCACCAGCGATGAAGAAGGCCCCAGCACCCACGGCACTGTCAAGGTGGTGGAGCATCTGGAGGCGCGCAAGGAAAAGATGGACTGGTGTCTGATCGGCGAGCCCACCTGCGTAAAAACCGTGGGCGATACCATTAAAAACGGCCGCCGCGGTTCCCTCAGCGGCAAGCTCACCGTGCACGGCGTGCAAGGTCACGTCGCCTACCCGCACTTGGCGCTGAATCCGGTGCATGTGTCGGCGCGTGCGCTGGCAGATCTGTGCGCCGAGCAGTGGGACCGGGGCAATGAATTTTTCCCGCCTACCACGTTTCAAATCTCCAACATCCACGCCGGCACGGGTGCGGACAACGTGATTCCCGGTAATCTGGAAATCGTATTCAATTTGCGTTTTTCAACGGAACTTACGCCGGAAAAAATCAAGCAGCGCGTGCTGACACTGCTGGACAAGCACTCATTCAAGTATGACATCGAGTGGCGCTTGTCCGGCCAGCCATTCCTGACGCCAAAGGGCGCGCTGGTGGATGCGGCGCGCAGCGCGATCAAGGAGGTCGCCGGGATCGAGGCCGACATCTCCACCTCCGGCGGCACCTCGGACGGGCGCTTCATCGCCCCCACCGGCGCACAGGTGCTGGAACTGGGCGTGGTGAACGCCAGCATCCATAAACTCAACGAGTGCGTCAACGTGAACGAGCTTGATGCGCTCAGCGTTATTTATGAGCGCATCATGCAGAAGCTGCTGTTAGCCTGAATCAGTTTAATTTCGCACCGCGCGGTATGAAACCGCACGGGCGACCAAAGGGGAGAGCTAACGCCTCTCCCCTTTGGAAACCCCATTGTTATCGCGGGGGAATCGGTTATATTGGCGCCATGTCCGTCATTCTGAAAACCGCAGGGTTGCTGATCCTGTCGAACGTGTTCATGATCTTCGCCTGGTACGCGCACCTTAAAAACCTCAACGACAAGCCCTGGTATATCGCGGCACTCATCAGTTGGGGCATTGCGCTGTTTGAGTATTTGCTGCAAGTGCCCGCCAATCGCATCGGCTATACGACGCTCAGCCTGGGCCAACTCAAAATCCTGCAAGAGGTCATCACGCTCAGCGTATTTGCTCCCTTCGCGCTGTTTTACATGCAGCAGCCGCTGAAACTCGATTATCTGTGGGCGGGCTTGTGCCTGCCCGGCGCGGTGTATTTCATGTTCCGCAACGGATAAAGCGCCGAGGCGTTAGCCGAGGGCGGGCTGGCTCTTCAGGTTGATCGTTTCGACCTGTCCTGCCGATACCATGTAGTTGATGCCCTTGCGCATCGCGTCGCGCCATTGCTTTTCGAGCGCCGGCGAGAATTGAGGATCGCATTCCTTGACGGCGGCGACCATGCTGTCAATCCAGTATTGATACATTTTCGGGTCAATGTTCATTTCCTGCTTGCCGTGAGAATGACCCAGACGATCCAATGCCATCTTGGCGACTTGAGTCCCGTCTTCGTACATAATCATCATGGAGATTCCTGAGCGCAAAAGAGCCTTTTGCTTGGTAAAGTCCGTTTTCGCGAACATCGGCTTGATGGCCGGGTGCGAAGTCAGAAATATGCCATAAAACCGGTCAAGAAATTTCTGGTTGACCGTGCAGCGTCCATAGCTGTCTTTATAGTGCCGACATGATGATCTCCTTGATTCCCCGTTGGAAAAATGAATAAATGAACCCCATGGATGGCCCGTCATGAAACCGCCCATGCTTTCCAAATTGAGAGGCAAGTTACATGCCATTACCAGGAAATATCATCCATCCCCGGCGAGTTTTAAAACAATCCCCGCCAGGGGCGGCAGGTCAATTACGATGGAATAAGGCCTTCCCATCCACGGCGCGTGGTGCGCATCGGCTCCTGCCTGACCCAGGTTGCCCCCGCCATAGAACGCCGAGTCAGAATTTAATATCACCCGGTAATAGCCGGGGTACGGCACGCCGAGGCGATATTTATGGCGCGGCACCGGGGTGAAGTTGAGCGCCACCACCAGTGTTTGCTGCTCCGACTTGCGCACATACGACAGCACCGATTGCGCGGCGTCATGGCACTCGATCCATTCAAACCCGCGCCAGTCAAACTCGTAGCAGTGCAGTGCGCTGGCCTCGCGGTACAAACGGTTGAGATCGGTGACCAGATTCTGCACGCCGCGGTGCGGGGCATAGTCCAGCACATACCAGTCCAGCGCCTGCGTGTGATCCCACTCGCGCCCCTGCGCGAATTCCGCGCCCATGAACAGCAGTTTCTTGCCGGGGTAGGTGTACATATAGGTATAAAGCAGGCGCAGATTGGCCAGGCGCTGCCACTCATCGCCCGGCATCTTGTAGTGCATCGAGGCCTTGCCGTGCACCACCTCGTCATGGGAAAAGGGCAGGATGAAATTTTCAGTGAAGGCGTACAGCATGCCGAAGCTGAGCCGGTCGTGATGGTGTTTGCGATAGACCGGGTCGAGGCTCATGTATTGCAGGGTGTCGTGCATCCAGCCCATGTTCCACTTCATGCTGAAGCCCAGCCCGCCGTGAGACACCGGACGCGACACCATGGGCCAGGCAGTGGATTCTTCCGCCATCATCAGCGTGCCGGGATGCGCGCCGTGGGTGACGCTGTTCAGTTCGCGCAAAAAGGCGATTGCCTCCAGATTCTCGCGTCCGCCGTGGATATTCGGATACCAGTCGCCGGGGGCGCGCGAATAATCGAGATACAACATGGAGGCCACCGCGTCCACGCGCAGACCGTCCAGGTGAAATTCCTCCAGCCAGTACACGGCGCTCGCCAGCAGGAAATTCTTCACCTCGTTGCGCCCGTAATTGAAGATCAGCGTGCCCCAGTCGCGGTGCTCGCCGCGGCGCGGGTCTTCATGCTCATACAACGCGCTGCCGTCAAAACGCGCCAGCGCGAATGTATCCTTGGGGAAGTGCCCCGGCACCCAGTCCAACAACACGCCGATGCCGTGGTAGTGGCAGTAATCCACGAAATAGCGAAAATCATCCGGCGTGCCGAAGCGGCTGGTGGGCGCGTAATAGCCGGTGGTCTGATAGCCCCACGAGGCGTCAAACGGGTGCTCGGTGACAGGGAGCAGCTCAATATGCGTGAAGCCGAGGTAGCTGACGTGCTCCACCAGGCGGTGCGCCAGCTCGCGGTAATCGAGAAAACCGCCCTCAGCATCGCGCTGCCAGGAGCCGAGATGCGCCTCGTAAATCGAGAGCGGCTGGTGCAGCCAGTCCGCCTGTGCGCGCGCCGTGAGCCAACTCCCATCCCGCCAAACATAACTATCGGGCGCCGCCACGATGGATGCGGTGCCGGGGCGCAGCTCAAAACGCTGCGCGTAAGGATCGCTCTTCAGGTGCAGCGTGCCGCTTGCGCGATGCCGTAGCTCGAATTTATACAACGTCCCGGACCCGAGGCCTGGGACAAACAACTCCCACACCCCGCTCCCACCCCGTATGCGCATCGGATGGCGGCGTCCGTCCCACTGGTTGAAATCACCCACCACGCTGACGCGCTCCGCCTCCGGCGCCCATACCGCGAACAGCACGCCGTTCACGCCGTCGGCTTCGTGCACGTGTGCGCCCAGAAAGCGGTAGGCGTGCCAGTGCTTGCCTTCGCCAAACAGGTGCAGATCGTAATCGGAAAGCTGTGGCGGGAAGCAATAAGGATCCACCGCGCGCCGCGTGATGTTTTGCGCATCCTGCCAGATCACCTGGTAGCGCAGCGGCGTAAGTCCGGAAGCACCCTGCCATTCAAAGATACCGGTGTCCACCACGCGCGTCAGGGCAAGTTCACCCACCGCACTCTCAATTGCGGCCTGTCTGGCGCCGGGGATGAATACGCGCACCCTGTCTTCCCCGGCATCCGCGCTATGGCGCCCCAGCACGGAAAACGGGTCATGGTGGCGCGCCTCCAGCAGCAGGCGCAGATCGGCGTTCAGCCCCGGATGTTTTTGCGTTTTGGGATGTCTAGACACGCTGCAAGCGGAATTTGGTGGGACACATAGACATAGGGTAACATTAACTTCAGGCATATTTAATGCGTCGGCCTGCGGGCAGGTTTGGCGCCGCAGCCATAAAACAAGGGGTCTCAGTGCATACCAGTCAGACACGCCATACCGCCACCAAACGCCGCAGCCGCGATACGCTGGCCTTGATCCTGGCCGGGGGGCGCGGCTCGCGGCTGGATCATTTGACGCTGTGGCGCGCCAAACCGGCGGTGCCGTTCGGCGGCAAATTCCGCATCATAGACTTCCCGCTCTCCAACTGCATCAACTCCGGCATCCGGCGCATCTCCATCCTTACGCAATATAAAGCGCATTCGCTTATCGGCCACATTCAGCGCGGATGGGGTTTCATGCGCGGCGAGTTCGGTGAATTCGTGGAGCTGCTGCCCGCACAGCAGCGCATTGAAACCTCCTGGTACACCGGCACCGCGGACGCGGTATATCAAAATCTGGACATCATCCGCGGCCACCGCCCCAAATATATTCTGGTCCTGGCCGGCGACCATATCTACAAAATGGACTATGGGCGCATGATTTCGTTTCACGCCCTGCACGAGGCGGACATGACCGTGGCCTGCGTGGAAGTGCCGCTGGAGCACGCCGCCAATGCGTTCGGCGTGATGAGCGTGCAGGAGCATGCACGCGTGACGGCGTTCGCCGAGAAGCCGGCCCATCCCACGCCTTTGCCGGGACGCACCGATGCTGCGCTGGCATCCATGGGCATCTACGTATTCAACGCCGATTTTCTTTACGAACAGCTCATCAAGGATGCCGACAATGCGCAATCTTCCCACGATTTCGCGAAAAATATCATCCCCTCCATCATCGATCAGTACCGCGTGTTCGCCTATCCGTTCCACGACGTGGATACCGGCAAGGGTGCCTACTGGCGCGACGTGGGCACGGTGGATGCGTTTTGGGAAGCCAACACGGAATTGATCGGCGTGACGCCGGAACTTAATCTGTACGATGAAGAGTGGCCGATCTGGACCCACCAGGAGCAATTGCCGCCCGCCAAGTTTGTATTCGACGATGAGGACCGGCGCGGCATGGCGGTGGACTCCATGGTCTCCGGCGGGTGCGTGATCTCCGGCGCGCTGGTGCGCCACTCGTTGTTGTTTTCCAACGTGCGCGTTAACTCCTATTCCGTAGTGCAAGACAGTGTAATTTTGCCCGATGTGGAGATCGGCCGCCACTGCCGGTTGCGCAAAGCGGTGGTGGACAAGTCATGCAAGATACCTGAAGGCACGGTGGTTGGAGAAAACCCCGAAGAGGATGCGCGGCGTTTCCATGTTACGCCGCGCGGCGTAGTTCTGGTCACGCCTC
>JAMCTV010000038.1:2741-13745 GCA_023381235.1 Gammaproteobacteria bacterium | reverse complement strand
TTCGGCATTTTTTAGATTATAAGGAGTACGCCATGAAACTGTCATTCAATATGGGAAAACGTCCTTCAGGCGGCGTGCGCTGTAAATGCCGCTGCGCCCGGCGGCAAGCGCCGCCAGGCTCACATCGCTGGCGCTGACGCCGAAATAGTATTCGCCCCCTCTCCCGGTGAGGAATTGGTCCAGCACGATGGCCAAGCTGTAGGCTTCCTCCCCCGTGGCGCAGCCCGCGCTCCAGGCGTTAAGCGTGAGCGCGCCGGCAGTCGCTCCCGGCGTCCTGCCTCCCGCGACACTAGCAGGACCCTTCGCTAGCGCTCTTCCCTGTGCGTCGTGCGCCTGCGTGTAACGCGGCAGGAATTCGCGCGCCAGCCACTCCAGGGTTTGGGCGTCGCGGAAGAAGCGCGTCTCGTGCACCGTGAGCCGGTCTATCAGCACCGCCCACTCCGCGGCGCCGTGCGCCCCCTCATTGAGATAATCGTAATAGGCCGCGAAGTCCCGGCAGCCGATCTCGCGCATGCGCAGGCGCAGATTGGTCACCAGAAACGATTTGCGCTCCGGAGCGAGGCTTAGGCCCAGGCGTTCCTTAAGCAAAGCTGTCCAGCGCCCGAACTCCGCGTCCTCCATGACGGAGGATGCGTGCCGGGACAGAGTGTGCGGAGCAGCGCTCATCAAGCATCCTCAACGGCGGCTGCCTCAGGCCGGCAGCTTGAAGCCCGCCACCGACTTGCGCAGTTCATTGGCAAGATCGGCAAGATTACCCACCGAAGCGGCGGCCTCGGTGCTGCCCACCGAAGTCTGCGTGGCGATCTCGCGCACCACGTTCATGGTGTCGGAGATATTGGCCGAGGCGGCGGACTGCTGGCGCGCGGCGTGCGAAATGTTCTGCACCAGTTCAGCCAGGTGATTGGACACCCTTTCAATCTCCTTCAACGACTCGTCGGCGTTGTGCGCGATCTTGGCTCCGGCCACCACGTTGCTGGTGCTCTGCTCCATGGCGCCGATCGCCTCGCTGGTGTCGCCTTGAATGGTTTTTACCAGGGCGTCTATCTGCTTGGTGGCGTTGGCGGAGCGTTCCGCCAGGCGCTGCACCTCGTCGGCCACCACCGCGAAGCCGCGGCCCGCCTCGCCCGCCATGGCCGCCTGGATGGCGGCGTTCAGCGCCAGAATGTTGGTCTGGTCGGCGATGTCGCTGATGAGTTCCACGATTTCACCGATCTCCTGCGAGCTTTCACCGAGGCGCTTGATGCGCTTGGAAGTCTCCTGGATTTGTTCACGGATCCTGTCCATGCCCTGGATGGTGTTCTGCACCGCCTGTGCGCCTTGATTGGCGATTTGCACCGAATTCTGCGCTACCTGGGCCGACTCGTTGGCGTTGGCCGCCACCTCCTGAATCGAAACCGCCATTTCGTTGATCGCCGCGCTGGCCTCGGCCACGCGCGCCGCCTGTTCATTGCTCGCCTCGGACAGATGCATGGCGGTGGTCTGGGTTTCCTGCGCCGCGCTCGCCACGTGCACGGTGGTTTCGTTAATGCCGCGCACCAGCGAGCGTAACGAGTCTATGGCGGAGTTCACCGCGTCCGCGATAGCGCCGGTGAAGGCCTCGGTCACGGTCGCCCTGACGGTAAGATCACCGTCCTGCAAGCCGACCATCTCATCCAGCAGGGTGAGAATGGCCTCCTGGTTTTTACTGTTCTGCTGTTCCGCCTTGGCCGCGCGCTCGGATGCCTCACGGCGCATAAGGTAGCCGATCGAAATCATGCACAACAGCGCCAGCACACCCAGCGCATAGCCGAACAGGTTCAGCGTGCGCAATCCGGCCTGCAGTGTCTGATAAGCAAGACCCAGGTCTTCGGCAGCAGACAGCAGGGCCTGGCCATTAACGAAGATCACCTGCGCATCATCCTTCACGCGGTACACCTCGCCGAATTTTTCCTGGATGTAATCATTGAGGCGGGTAACGGCCTGGAACAGGGTGGCGGTTTCACCCAGCTTCAGCAGTATCGCGGGGTCGCTCACCGGGGTCACGTTCGCGCTGCCGTCGCCCTTGCCCTGCATGGCGTCGAGGGTGCGCTTGAACGCGTCAACCTCGCTGATGATCTGCTCAATGGCGTGCGCGGCCTCGGTGGAATTCTGGCTCACCAGAAACAACTGGTTCATGTGGTTAAGAATACTGTGGCTCAAGCGCATCTGATCGCCAGCGCGCAGGATGTCCGCAGTGGAGGCGCCGCTGGCCGCCAGCATCTTGACCACCTGTTCCGTGTCCGCCGTAAACACCGGACCGACCTGGTTGATGGTGGCGAGGAACTCGCCGATGGTCACGAACAATTCCTCCTCGGCCACCATTTCATCAATCGAGAAGCGGAAACCCTGCCAGTTCGCGTCCAGTGTCTGCAATTCTTTGGCCACCTCCTTGGGCGAGGGCTTGAGACCCGTGGCCGGATCGCCCCTCTGCAGCAGGTCCAGCGCCTTGGCGAACTCGTCGCGCGAGAATTTGAGCTCCGCGAAGCCGGCGCCGCTGAATGAAGCCACCGCCGCGGTGGCGTTACCCGTCATCGTCTGCGAGTAGAGCCGCAAATCGGATGTGGTGCTGAGGTAACGCGTGATTTGCGCGTTTTGCTGCGTGGTGTAGATGAAGACTGCGGCGAACCCGATCAAGCACATCAGCAGCACTGCGCCAACCACATGAACCAGTTGTTTCTGGGCCTTGGGACGTTTTCCCATATTGAATGACAGTTTCATGGCGTACTCCTTTAATCTAAAAAATGCCGAATTTATTCAAAGCTATGCCGCTACACAGCGGCCTGCAGGAAAAGTGGATTCTGCGCCAGGCGGTGTGTACTGTACACGCGCCAATATTGCCCGTCGCGCAGGTAAGCGCCCACCAGATAAGGGTGGGTAGCGTCCGCCGTAGGCGGCAATTCGTTCAGGCGTTCCTCTTCCTCGAAGTGCTTGATGCCCAGCACCTCGTCCACCATCAACCCCGCGTACACGCCGCCGTGCTGCACCACCAGCAGGCGCGTACGCCGGTTGGGCGGATCGGAGTGGATGCCGAGATAGGCCGGCAGATGGATGATGGGGAGCAGGCTGCCGCGGATATTGGCGACGCCCTTGACCCATGGCTTGGCGCCCGGCACTGCGGTGAGGCGGGGATAGGTCAGCACCTCGTGCACTTCATTGAGCGGCGCCACCATGTGGTTGTCACCGATGCGGAACGCCACCCCAGGCCAGGTCTTTTTCACCTCCACCTTGAGCGGCAAACCCCTGGCGTGGCGTTTGGCGCGCTGCTCGATCTCGCGCAACACGGCCAACGGCTGTAATCGGGTCACGCTGGCCATATGCATACTCACTTACCGGCGCCTTTACTTCTGCAAGACAGTCTTGATCTTGCCGATGATGTCCGCCTCATTGACCGGCTTCACGACGTAATCCCTGGCGCCCTGGCGCAAGCCCCACACGCGGTCCGTCTCCTGGTCCTTGGTAGTGACGATGATAACCGGAATGTTGCTTGTGTCTGGGTCTTTGGTAATCTGGCGCGTGGCCTGAAAACCGCTGATGCCGGGCAGCACCACGTCCATCAATATCAAGTCCGGCCTCTCCTGCTTGGCCTTGATGATGCCCTCTTCACCGGTGGCGGCGGTCAGCGCCTGGTGACCGTTTTTTTCCATCATGCCCTTGAGCACGTGCAACTCGGTAGGAGAATCATCCACAATTAAAATACGCGACATGGTCACCTCACTCCTCTAGTGGTTAAACAAGTCCATTTTGAAACCCCTTGTCCATATGCAGTCTTACGATGCCTCCTTCGCAACATGGCGCCGGATCGCGCCGAGCAATTCTTCCTTGGTGAACGGTTTGGTGAGGTACTCTTCGGAGCCGACGATGCGGCCGCGCGCCTTGTCGAACAGGCCGTCCTTGCTGGACAGCATGATGACGGGAGTCTTCTTGAAATCCTGGTTGCGTTTGATCAGGCTACAGGTTTGGTAGCCGTCGAGACGCGGCATCATGATGTCCACGAAGATGATGTGCGGGCGCTGATCGGCGATTTTGGCCAGCGCCTCGAAGCCGTCGTCGGCGGTCACCACCTCGCAGCCGACCTTCTTGAGCAGGGTCTCAGCGGTACGCCGGATGGTCTTGCTGTCATCTATGACCATCACCCGCATACCCTGAAACAACAGATCGGCGTCAGCCGCCGGTATCTCGGCGCCCGGTTGTAAGACCATGGTAGACATCCTCAATCGTCCTCCTGCCCAGATAGTACCCCTGTTTACGCCATCTTGACAAGATTAGCCGATCAAGAACAACAGGACTATCCGCATCTTGCGACACCATTTTTAACCTGATCCCGAAGTTGCAAGTCTCCCTGTGGTATGATGCCCGCGGATTCCGGCCAACTTCAAGATTTAGATCGAGTCTATGAATCAGGATGCCTTGGCAAGGGTACCCCATCTTACAACGGCGCTGAGCGGGCCGTTGCTGGATTTGGAGTCGCACCTGCTCACGCGGCAGCCCCAGATCGAGCACTGGCTGCGCACGCAGTGGCGCGCCACACCGGCGCCGTTTTACGCCTCGGTGGACTTGCGCAACGCCGGTTACAAGCTGGCGCCGGTGGACACCAATTTGTTCCCGGCCGGTTTCAACAATCTCAACCCGGCCTTTTTGCCGCTGTGCGTGCAGGCGGTGCAGACCTCCATCGAGCGCACCTGTCCGCAGGCCGCCAAGGTGCTGCTCATCCCCGAGAGCCACACGCGCAACGTGTATTACCTGGAAAGCCTGGCCACGCTGCGCGACATTATTCAAAAGGCGGGATATGACGTCCGCATCGGTTCGCTGATACCCAATCTTGAACAGATACGCGACATCCCCCTGCCCTCCGGGCAGAGCCTGCGCATGGAGCCGCTTCTGCGCAGCGGCAACCGGATAGGGGTAAAGGACTTCAGCCCGTGCATGGTACTGCTCAACAATGATCTGTCGGAAGGAAGGCCTCCGGTACTGGAAGGCCTGGAGCAGCCGGTGATTCCGCCGCTTGCGCTGGGCTGGTCCAACCGCCTCAAGTCCACGCACTTCACCCATTATCAACAAGTAGCAACCGAATTCGCCGAATTGATAGACATAGACCCCTGGCTGATAGACCCGCTGTTCCGCCAGTGCGGCGAGATCAACTTCATGACGCGCGAGGGCGAGGACTGTCTGGCCAAAAACGTGGACGCGCTGCTTGCCGCCATCCAGCGTAAATACGACGAATACCGCCTGCCGCACAAGCCGTTCGTTGTGGTCAAGGCCGACGCCGGGACTTACGGCATGGGGGTGATGACGGTGCGCGCGGCGGACGAGGTGCGCGATCTCAACCGCAAACAGCGCACCAAAATGGCGGCCTCCAAGGGCGGCCAGGCAGTGAGCAAGGTGATCCTGCAGGAAGGCGTGTATACCTTCGAGAGCTGGGGTGAAGCGGTGGCCGAACCGGTAGTGTACATGATTAACCAGTTCGTGGTGGGCGGCTTTTACCGCGTGCACCAGAATCGCGGCACGGATGAAAACCTCAACGCTCCCGGCAGCTATTTCGAGCCGCTCGCCTTCGCCGAAAGCTGCAACAACCCCGACGCCACGCAAACCCCGGACGCCAATCCCAATCGCTTCTACGCCTACGGCGTGATCGCGCGCCTGGCTTTGGCGGCGGCGGCGAGGGAATTAAAACAAGTAGCAAGTGACAAGTAGCAAGTGACAAGTCAAAACAGAACCATGGGCACTCTTGCTACTTTTTCCTTGCTACTTGCTACTTGATACTTGCTACTATTTCCATGCCGTTAGCCCCTCGCCACTGTATCAATATCGGCGTGGTGATGGACCCCATCACCACGATCCACATCGAAAAAGACACCACCTTCGCCATGCTGCTCGCGGCGCAGGCGCGCGGCTGGAACATTCATTACATGGAACAGGGCGACCTGTATCTGCGCGATGGGCGCGCCTGCGCGCGCATGCGAGCGTTGCGCGTTGAGGACAACGCCCGCCACTGGTTTGATTCCGGCGCGGAGACCTCTCAACCGCTCGCCGCGCTGGATGTGATTCTGATGCGCAAAGACCCGCCGTTCGACATGGAGTACGTGTATACCACGTATCTGCTGGAGCGCGCCGAGGCGGAAGGCGTGCTGGTGGTAAACAAGCCGCGCGCGCTGCGCGACTGCAATGAAAAATTATTCACCACCTGGTTTCCGCAATGCACCCCGCCCACCCTGGTCACGCGCGATGCGCAGCAACTGCGTGGTTTTCTGCAGGAGCACGGCGACATCATTTTAAAGCCACTCGGCGCCATGGGCGGCAGTTCGGTATTCCGCGTGCGCCGGGATGATCCCAACATTAACGTGATTATCGAAACCATGACCGGTGAGAGCGAAGCGAGGGGGGCGAAGCCGCGGCGCTTCGTCATGGCGCAGCGCTACATCCCGGAAATCAGCGAGGGCGACAAACGCATCCTGCTGATCAACGGCGAGCCCGTGCCCTACGCCCTGGCGCGCATTGCGGCGCCGGGCGAGACGCGCGCCAACCTGGCCGCGGGCGGCAAGGGCGTCGGCGTGCCGCTCTCGGCGCGCGACCGCTGGATTTGCCAACAGGCCGGCCCCGCGCTCCGCGAAAAGGGTTTACTGTTCGCGGGCCTGGACGTGATCGGCGATTACCTGACCGAGATCAACGTCACCAGCCCGACCTGTGCGCGGGAATTGGATGCGTTGTATGGATTAAACATTGCAGCGCAGTTTTTGGATGTGGTTGAGAAGAAAGTAGCAAGTGACAAGTAGCAACAAAAAAGTGGCAGGAAAATTTAACTGTAGCGCGGGTTTCTGCCCTACGCATCCCGCTCCGCTTGAAACACGGCCGCGCCGTCCCTGGCGCGGCGTTCGCCGCTTCGCGCCTCACCTTGCAACTTGCTACTTGCTACTTGCTACTTTGTCGTGCAGCAAACCGCAACCGCTTTATCAAGAACAATTGCTGGCATTGGGCGCGCTGGTGGACATCAGCATCTGGGGCGTAGAACCGGAGCCCGCGCAACAGGCGGCAGACGCCGTCACTGAAGACTTCAACCGCATCCACCGCACCTGGCACGCCTGGCAGGAGAGCGATCTCACGCGCATCAACGCGCAGTTGCCGGGCGGTGCGCCGTTCCCGGTGCAGGCCGATCTCATGCCGCTCATCGGGCGCGCGCAGGAGTTGTCGCGGCAAAGCGAGGGCCTGTTCAATCCCGCCATCGGCAAACTGATCGGCCTGTGGGGCTTTCACGGCGACGAACCCAAAGGTCCGCCGCCGGACGCCGCAGCCGTCGCCGCGCTGGTCGCGCAGCATCCCAACATGGACGACCTGCGCCTGGGTCGCTCCCGGTGTCCTGCCTCCCGCGACACTAGCAGGACCCTTCGCTATCGCTCTTCCCTGTGCGTCGAAAATAATCTGCTGCAAAGCCGCAACCCGGCGGTGCAACTGGATTTCGGCGCCATCGGCCAGGGCTACGCGGTGGACGTGGCCATTGAGCATTTACGCCAACTCGGCATCGAAAACGCCATCGTGAATGCAAGCGGCGACATCCGTGTGATCGGCAAGCACGGCGCGCGTCCGTGGCGCATCGGCATCCGCAACCCGCGCGGACCAGGCATCCTCGCCTCCATCGAGATGCAGGGCGACGAGAGCATCGTGACCTCCGGCACCTATGAGCGGTTTTTTGAATATGACGGCCAGCGTTATCATCATATTATTGATCCGCGCAGCGGCTATCCGGCGCGCGGGCTGGTGTCCGTGACTGTGCTGCACAGCGATGCGGTCACGGCGGACGCCGCCAGCACCGCGCTGCTGGTCGCGGGATTAAAAGACTGGCGGCGCATCGCCAGCAACATGGGCGTGAAGCAGGCGATGTTGATAGATGAACAAGGCACGGTGTACATGGACGCGGTGCTGGCCCGGCGCATGCATTTTGAAATCGCGCCCGCGCCCAAAGTGGAGATCACCGATACGTTATGAGCGAAACGAGTAACCCATCCATCGTGCCCCCCCTTGCCAAATCCCCCCTGCGCCCCCCTTTTCCAAAGGGGGGATGGGGGGGATTTCCAACCCGCGCCGATATTGTAATTTTGCTGCTGGCGCTTGCCCTGGTTCCATATCTTTATATTCACTACTGGGGCAACGGCGCGCACGGCGAGCAGGCGCGCATCCTGGTGGGCGGCAAGGAGTTCGCGCGCGTGCCGCTGTACAAGGCTCAGCGCCTGGAGGTTCCCGGCGCGCTCGGCGTGAGCGTGCTGGAGATCAAAGACGGTAAAATCCGTTTCATCGCCTCGCCCTGCCGCGGCAAGCAGTGCGTGCACAGCGGCTGGCTTGGTTTGAGCGGCGAGTTCGCGGCCTGTTTGCCCAACCGCATCAGCGCACAAGTCGTGGGACGCGAGCCGCGTTTCGATGCAATCAATTTCTAGTTTTTATTCTTCATCCCCTCTCCCTTCAGGGAGAGGATGGGAGAGGGTTCCTTTTTAAACCATGCCCACCCTGACCGCCACGCGCGAAGATATGCGCATCGCCTGGTTCGCCGCGCTCGCCATCACCATCCATATCGCGGAGAGCGCGCTGCCCAGTCCCTTGCCGGGCATCAAACCGGGCTTGGCCAATGTGATCACCCTGGTGGTGTTGCTGCGCTACGGGCTCGCCGCGGCGGCATGGGTTGCGCTGCTGCGCGTGTTCGCGGGCAGCCTGCTCCTTGGCACGTTTCTCTCGCCCACCTTCATGCTGAGCCTCTCCGGCGCGCTGGCATCCCTTTGTGCGCTCGGCGCGGGCTATGGCCTCGGCCGCGTCTGGCCCGCCGCGCGCCTGAGCGCGCTTGGTTTGAGCGTGCTTGCCGCGCTCGCGCACATGGCGGGCCAGTTCTGGCTGGCTTACGCCTGGTTCATCCCGCATCCCGGCCTGTTCTATTTAGCCTGTTCTATTTATTGCCGCTGTTCATGACCGCGGCCGTGATCTTTGGCGTGCTAAGCGGTATCATTGGCCGTGCCATGTTAGAGAGATTGTAGAGCTAAAGCCGATGTCCGCAGTGCTGGCGAGTCCCTCGTCCTGGAATAACCTGAACCTGTCACACCCGGCGGGCGTGAACACGCGCGACCGGCTGTGGACGACGCTGGTTTTCTCGGCCATGCTGCACGCCATCCTGATTATGGGCGTGAACTTCGAGGCGCTGAAAAATACCCTGCAAAACCACGTCTCCACGCTGGAGATCACGCTGGTCAGCCAGCGCTCGGAGCGGAAGCCGGAGCGCGCCGACTATCTGGCCAACGCCCATCAAGAGGGCGGCGGCAACACCGACGCCGAGACGCCACCGCAACTGCCGCCCCCCGCCGCCGTGGAGCAGGCGGCGGCGCCTGCCGCAGCGGCGGAGATAAAATCCGCCAAGCCGGTGCTGAGCGCCGACGCAAAATCCGCGCACAAGACCGCACTACCCGCCAAAACGCAGTCCAGGACAGGCCCCGCGCCGCAAGCCAAACCCGCCGCTGACGCGCAAACGGACGCCACACCCAGCGCGCAGGAGCTGGTGGCGCAGAGCATGCGTATCGCCAGCCTGGGCGCCGAATTCAGCAACGCGCGCTCCGCCTACACGCAGCGGCCGCGCCAGAAGTTCATCTCCGCCAGAACCCAGGAATACAAATATGCCGCCTACATGGAGGCCTGGCGCGCCAAGGTGGAGCGCATCGGCAATCTCAATTACCCGGAGGAGACCAAGCGCAATAATCTCTCCGGCAATCTGGTGCTGGACGTGGCGCTCAACCCGGACGGCAAGGTCCACAGCATCGAGTTGCGCCGCTCCTCCGGCCACAAGGCGCTGGACGATGCCGCGATGCGCATCGTCCAGCTCGCCGCCCCCTACGCCCCCTTCCCCAAGGATATTCTGGCCGAGACCGATATCCTGCATATCACACGCACCTGGCAGTTTTTGCACGACAACCGCCTCGCCACACAATAGCCGCTTTGCGCAGTCTCCACGGCTTGTGCCACAGGGCGGTTCTGACCGATAATAGAGACTCATGATCGAATCGGGGTCCCTGAGGAATCACTTCCTGATCGCCATGCCCACCCTGGCGGACCCCAACTTTTTCCACAGCGTCATTTATATCTGTCAGCACAATGACGAGGGCGCGCTCGGCATTGTCATCAACCGTCCGCTGAACCTGAACTTCGGCTATCTGCTCGAGCAGCTCTCCATCCGCCCCGCCAGCGCGGACATCGCCGGCCGCCCGGTTTATCTCGGCGGTCCGGTGCAAAGCGGCGCGCTGTTTATCCTGCACCAGCCGCCGTTGCAGTGGGAGAGCAGCCTGCCGGTGGATGACGAGATCAGCCTCACCACCTCGCCCGATATCCTCAACGCCCTGGCGCAAGACGCCTTCCCCGGCGCGGCGCTCGCCGCGCTCGGTTACGCGGGCTGGGCGCCGGGACAACTGGAACAGGAACTGCTGGATAACGCCTGGCTCAGCGTGCAGGCCGATCCGCACATCCTGTTTCACGCCCCCGTCGAACAGCGCTGGAGCCTGGCGGCGGCCTCGCTCGGTGTGGATGTCACGCATCTGTCGGGCGATGTGGGGCACGCATGATGAACGCCACCCTGCTCGGCTTTGACTATGGAACGCGGCGTATCGGCGTCGCGGTGGGGCAACAGCTCACTCACAGCGCCACGCCGCTGGTTACCCTGGCCACGCGCGACAGCAAGCCGGACTGGGAGGCGATCACGCGCCTTATCAAGGAATGGCGACCGAGCGCGCTGGTGGTGGGCGTGCCGCTGGATGAGAACGCAGCACACCCGATCGCGCGCGCTGCGCGGCGCTTCAGTATGCAGCTCAAGCAGCGCTACGGGCTGCCGGTGCACACCGTAGATGAGCGGCTCTCTTCGCACGCCGCACAACGCGCGGCGCAAAAAGGCGGGTTTGGCTTGCGGCGCGGGGCCTGTCCTGGACTGCGTTTTGGCGGGTAGTGCGGTCTTGTGCGCGGATTTTGCGTCGG
>JAMCTV010000038.1:0-2731 GCA_023381235.1 Gammaproteobacteria bacterium | reverse complement strand
ATGAAGCGGGCCGCGCGGAGCAAAAAGGCGGCAGGCGCACCAGCCGCCAGCCCGCTATTGACCATATCGCCGCGCAAGTCATCTTGCAGACCTGGCTGGACGAGACGCGCAACCAATGAACAACGCCGCATCGTTAGATGTCCCCCGCCTGATCGAGAGCATGGCGCACGAACTGCGCGCGCTGATCGAGCAGCAGGCCCTGCCTGATCCGCTCATGATCGGCATCCACACCGGCGGCGTGTGGGTGGCGCAAAGGCTGCATCGCCTGCTGCGCCTGCCCGAACCGCTCGGCGTGCTGGACATCTCGTTTTACCGCGACGACTTCACACGCATCGGCATGCACCCGGAAGTCAAACCCTCGCGCCTGCCGTTCAACGTGGAAGAACGGCACATCATCCTGGTGGACGATGTGCTCTACACCGGGCGCACCATCCGCGCCGCGCTGAATGAAATCTTCGACTATGGGCGCCCGGCCAGCGTGACCCTCGCCGTGTTGGTGGATCGCGGCAGGCGCGAACTGCCCATCGAGGCGCGCGTGACGGGCGCACGCAGGGAGTTACACGGCGATGAATATGTAAAACTCAGCGGGCCCGATCCGCTCACGCTCACGGTGCAGCGCAAGTCATGAAACCGGATGCCATACAACTCGATGCACAGGGCAGACTGCACCACTTTCTCACTATCGAGGGTTTGAAGCCGGCGCTGCTCACCGAAATCCTCGACACCGCGGAATCGTTCGCCAGCGTGGGCGGGCAAACGGTGAAAAAGGTGCCGCTGCTGCGCGGCAAAACCATCGTCAACCTGTTCTTCGAGCCCAGCACGCGCACGCGCACCACGTTTGAGCTCGCCGCCAAGCGTCTGTCCGCCGACGTGCTCAACATCGCCGTGTCCACCTCCTCGGCCAGCAAGGGCGAATCGCTGCTGGATACGCTGCACAACCTGCAGGCCATGCAATGCGACATGTTCGTGGTGCGCCACAGCGCCAGCGGCGCGGCCCGCTTCATTGCCGACCACGTCGCGCCGCACGTGAGCGTCATCAATGCCGGCGACGGCTGTCACGCGCATCCTACTCAGGCGATGCTGGACATGTTCACCATCCGCCGCCACAAACCGGATTTCGGCGCGCTCAGCGTGGCCATCGTGGGCGATATCCTGCACTCGCGCGTGGCGCGCTCGCAGATTCACGCGCTCACCACGCTGGGCGTGCCCGAGGTGCGCGTGATCGCGCCGCGCACGCTCATTCCAAAAGACATCGAAACCCTCGGCGTGCGCGTGTATCACGACCTGCGCGCGGGACTGCGTGACGTGGACGTGGTGATGATGCTGCGCCTGCAACGCGAGCGCATGCAGGGGGCGTTTCTGCCCAGCGAGCGCGAATACTTCCATCTCTATGGCCTCACCGAGGAAAGGCTTTCCGTTGCCAAACCGGACGCTATCGTTATGCATCCCGGCCCGATCAACCGCGGCGTGGAGATCGCCTCCGGCGTCGCGGACGGAGCACGCTCGGTTATTTTGCAGCAAGTGACGCACGGCACTGCGGTGCGCATGGCCATCATGGCCCTGGCGCTCCGCCCCGGACCCGAGGTTTGATTGAAAATAACTATTAAATATGGAAGGTTAATAGACCAGATCAATGGCGTGGATCAGGTGCAGGGCCTGCATCTCGACGCCGGGCGTATCGTCGCGCTGGGCAAGGCGCCCGCCGGCTTCAAGGCGGAGCGTGAGATCGCCGCGCACGGGCGCATCGTGTGTCCGGGCCTGATAGACCTCTCCGCCCGGCTGCGCGAGCCGGGATTCAAGCACAAGGCCACCATCCCCAGCGAGACGGCGGCGGCGGCGGCGGCGGGCATCACCACCTTATGCTGCCCCCCCGACACCCTGCCGGTGGTGGACACGCCCGCAGTAGCGGAGTTGATCCACCAGCGCGCCGCGCAGGCGGGCAAGGCGCGCGTGCTGGTGTTGGGCGCGCTCACCAAGGGACTTGCGGGCGTGGAGCTGAGCGAAATGGCGGCGCTGAAAGAGGCGGGCTGCGTGGGAGTAAGCAACGCGCTGCACCCGGTCAGCAACGCGCTCGTCATGCGCCGCGCCATGGAGTACGCGGCCACGCACGGCATCACCGTGTTCCTGCACGCCGAGGACGCGCAGCTTGCCGCGGGAGGTTGCGCGCACGAGGGAGTGGTGAGCACGCGCATGGGACTGCCCGCCATTCCGGAGTCGGCGGAAACGGCGGCGGTCGCGCGCGAACTGATCTTGATCGAACAAACCGGCGCGCGCGCGCACTTCTGCCGTTTATCCTCCGCACGCGCTGCGCAGATGGTAGGCCGCGCCCAGCATGACGGCCTGCCGGTGACGGCCGATGTGGGCGCGCATCACTTGCACCTCACCGACATGGACCTCGGCCACTTCAACAGCCTGTGCCACGTGCGCCCGCCGCTGCGCAACCGGCGCGATCTGGATGCGCTGCGCCGCGCCGTGGCGCAGAATACGGTAAGCGCCGTCTGCTCCGATCATCAGCCGCACGAGGCCGACGCCAAGCTCGGTCCGTTCAGCGTGACCGAGCCCGGCATCTCGGCGCTGGAAACCCTGCTGCCGCTCACCTTGCGCCTGGCGGAAGAAGGCGTACTTTCACTGCCTGACGCGCTCGCGCGCTTGACCATCGGCCCGGCGCGCATCCTGGGTCTCGAAAGCGGCACGCTAGCCGTGGGCGCGCCTGCCGATATCTGCATCTTTG
>JAMCTV010000037.1 GCA_023381235.1 Gammaproteobacteria bacterium | reverse complement strand
ATCCTTCGACAAGATCAGGACACGTTTTTGCTTTTTGCCGGGCAGGACGCCCCAATGCCGCGGGCGGTCGCTCCCGGCATCCTGCCTCCCGCGACACTAGTGCATCCCTGCACGTCGCAGGGATGCGCAGGAGCGCGTGCCCTGAGAAGTCCAGGATGGACTTATTCAGAGCCTCCCTAGGCGACATAGGGACGCGTAGCGCCAACGCCGCCCTTCAGCACCACAACGTCGAAACCGCGTTCCTCCAGCAGAAAGGCGGCCGAGGAGCTGCGGCTGACGGTATCGCAGTAAACGATGTATTTACGTTTTGGATCAAGCGTAGCGGCCTTGATGCGCAGTATGGCAAGCGGGATATTGATGCTGCCTTTGATGCCGGAGTTCTGATGTTCGGCCTCCATGCGCACGTCCAGCCACTGCGCGCCCTGTTGCAGCAGGGCCGGCACATCCCTGAACTCGACCCATTTCAGCACCGGTTCAGTGAGCAGGGAGACGAAATCATTTTTTGACAGGCGCATCAGTTCGCCGTCGCTGAGCATGGTGACGATGGCGTTGCGCGGGGCCCTGGAGATCAGCGCCTCTTCACCAAAACCGTCGCCCGCGCCAAGCTCGGCCAGGGCCACCTCGCGCTGTTCCGAAGTCTTGCGCGTCACGCGCGCCTTGCCGCGGCGGATTACATAGTAGTAATCGCCTTCATCGCCTTGCTTGATGATGACCTGTCCCGCCTGCACCGGCACCGGCTCCATGCGCATGAAGATGGACTGGATGTTCATGGGCGGCACTTTTTCAAACACCCCGGAGCGCAGCATGTGCATCATCCAGTCGTCATCGTCAACGCCGCCCTCACCGGAAATCTCCGCCACCACGCAACCCGCCGACTGATCCCAGGTCAGCATCATGTCCAGCATGGCGCTGTCCACGCGCAGGATGGTGGCCGGCGTTTTGGCGATGGCGCCAAACTGTTTGGGCTGATTATGCCCGATGGGAAAACGCGCGGCCTCGCTTCCGCCCGCCAGCATGATGGGCTCCGGGCCGCCGCTCAAGATGATCTCGCCGGAAAGCACATAGAGGGTATATTTGTCCGCCTCGCCCGGCTTGAACAAGGGGCGCCCCGGCGTGGCCTCCTCCAGGGCGGCTTGGCGCGCCAATTCCTGGAAATTTTTGGGCTTGAGGTCCTTGATGGGAACCAGGGTCCTGAAAATTTCAAGCAGACTTTTGGCCATTGCAGGTGCTTTTCAGGGCGATATTAGGTATGTTGTCCAGTTGGCACATTAGCAACAGACATCGTCCCATTGCAAGTCTTTGAAGTTATTATAACACCCGGTACCGGCGGGCAAGGCACCACGTGAACGACATCACACTCGAAGATTACGAGCGCTTCCGGCTGTTTCTGGAGCAAAGCAGCGGCATCAGCCTCGGCGACAACAAGCGCTACCTGGTCAGCAGCCGGCTGCGCCGCCTGCTCGACGAATATGCGATCCCCGGCATAGGACAACTGGTGGACCGGCCGGCTCAACAGCGGACAGGACCGGGACTTGCGTGAGCGCGTGATAGACGCGATGACTACCAACGAAACCCTCTGGTTCCGCGACGTGCACCCGTTTGAAATATTCAAACAGGTAATACTGCCCGAACTCGCACTCCGGCAAAAACACACCCTGCGCATCTGGTCGGCGGCCTGCTCTTCGGGACAGGAGCCCTACTCGCTCAGCATGGCGCTGCAGGAATACCTGTGGAGCAAACCCGGCGGCCTGCCGCTGGGCGCGGAGATACTCGCCACCGATATCTCCGCTTCCATGCTCAAAGAGGCCCAGTCGGGTGTTTATGAAGCGGCGAGCCTCGCGCGCAGTTTGTCCTCTGAGCGCCAGCAGCGCTTCTTTGAGCCGCAAGGCCAGGGGCTGTGGCGGGCAAAAAATGAAATCCGGGCGCGCGTTCAGTTCAAGGAATGGAATCTCAAACAAAGTTTCGGCGCTCTGGGAAAATTCGACGTCATTTTCTGCCGCAACGTGCTGATCTACTTTTCCAATGAACTGAAACAGTACATCTTGCGACGCTTTGCCGCCGCATTGCAGCCATACGGCTACCTGGTGCTGGGCAGCTCCGAGTCCGTGGCCGGCTGCACCGACCTGTTTGACATGGTGCGCATCGAACCCGCCGTGGTCTACCGGCCGAAAATAAAGTAAGCTTGGCCGGCCAGCATGAGCGACACCACAATAAAAATCCTGGGTTGCAGCGGCGGCGGCGGCGACAACCTGCTCACCACCTGTTTCCGCGTCGGCGATAATATATTGATTGACGCCGGCACCGGCCTCGGCGCCTTGTCCGCCGCCGGCATGGCGCAGATAGATCACGTCTTCATCACTCACTCGCACCAGGATCACATCGCCCTGCTGCCGCTGTTTCTGGAGCGCATCTATCTGCTGCGCGAGCGGCCGGTCACCGTCTATGCGCGCGCCGAAACCCTTGGCGCCCTGAAAGATCACGTATTCAACTGGGAAATCTACCCCGACTTCTCCGAACTGCCGCTCATCCAGCAGCAGGACAGTCCGCTGGTCAGGTTCCGCGAGATCAAAGAGCAGGAAACGGTGCCGATCGGCGGCTGGCAAGTCACCGGCGTCGCCATGGATCACACCGTGCCTGGCCTCTCCTATATTCTGCAACGGGACGGCGCGCGCTTTGCCTTCACCGGCGACACCCGCTCGCTCAGTGCGCTGGCGGAGGCCGGACCATTAGATGTGCTGATAGCGGAGTTGTCCTATCCCGATCACATGCAAGACCTGGCGCAACTCACCGGGCACATGACGCCGGCCATGTTAAAGCACGATCTCGCCCTGCTGCGCCACAAGCCGCAACTATGGGTATCGCACCTGAAACCGCAGTACCACAAGGAATTGCGCCTCGCCATCGCGCCGTTGCTCGCGGAGCATGACGGACTGGTGCTGGAATCAGGCAACAGCTACACGGTGGGCGCCGGAGATGGCGCGGCGACTTACGCGTCTTAGCAAGGTGGCGGAAAAGTCCCTCCCGGGACCTTTTCATCTCGGCCGCGAGTGTGATTTTTTCTTTGCTCCATTTTTCACGCACCCACCCCGCGCCTGGAAAATAGCGGCGGAACCCCTCGCCTTTCTGGAAAAACGGCGCGGCAGGGCGATCTTGGACAGCAACTGCGCCAGCGTCTCGCCCGCCTTTGGGTCATTGACGCGCGCGCGGCCTTGATCCTGACGCGCCGCGCTGTTGCCGATGGCCTCAATCAACCGCTGCAATGCGGCGCTGTCGCGTCCGTCGCGAATGGCGTTACGCAGCCGCTCCAGTTCTCGATCCAGCGTATCGTTTACGCCGCGCGCGGCCAGGGTGAGCCGCGCGATGCCGCGCCGCAGCAGGCCTTCCACGTCCTGCCATTGCCGTTCCTTCTTTTCGATCTGCTCCAGGCTGTCGTAATACTTCTGCTTCCAGCGCTCGGAGTCGGGTTTGCCGCTCATGCCTGTATTCTCGTCAGGGGTCGGGGGCCATCAACGGGGTTAGCGGCAGGATTTTGCAAAACTGTATGGCTTTCTCTGGTAAAATCTCGGCAGCCGACAGGGGAGGCCATCATGACCGGTTCCGACAAAATAGAGCTCACGCAATTCCTGAACCAGCAGTATCTGTGCGAGTCGCTTACCATCAAGGAAGTGAACACGCTGCTCGACTATATCGAGCTGGTGAGTTTCAAGAAGAAAGACATCATCGCCGAGGCGGGCGAGGTGGGCCAGGCGCTGTACTTCGTAGTGCGCGGCGAGGTGGCACTGTTTTACGACGAAGGCGGCGAAGAGATCGAAGTGGGGCGCATGAAGGAAGGCGAGCTCATGGGCGAGATGTCCTTCTTCGACAAGAAGCCGCGTCTGGTGCGCCTGCGCGCCATGAGCGCCGATACGCAGTTATTGAAGCTCACCCGCGTGCGCTACGAGCGCCTGCGCGTGGAACACCCCTACATCGCGGTGAACCTGCTGGAGCACGCCATCATCAGCCTCGATCACCTGATCCGCCGCGTCAGCACCGACGTGGCGACGCTCGGCAAGTACATACGCGGCAAAGGCTACGCCTAAATGAAGCTCTGCATAAGTCCATCCTGGACTTCTCAGAGCACGGCCGCTCCTGCGCATCCTTGCGCCCGCGACATTGGGGCGTCCTGCCCGGCAAAAAGCAAAAACGTGTCCTGAGCTTGCCGAAGGATTGCTTTTCTTCATTTCTCAAACACATCCGTGTTTGAGAAATGGCGGTGCATCCCTGCACCGCCATTAATCAGAACCCCTGAAACGCTACAGCTTGCCGTAGGAGTGCAGGCCGGAGAGAAACATGTTGACGCCCAGGAAGGCGAACGTGGTCACCAGCAGTCCGCCCACCGCCCACCACGCCATGGGCGTGCCGCGCCAGCCCTTGGTGAAGCGGAAATGCAGCCAGGCGGCGTTGTTGAGCAACACGATCAAGGCCCAGGTCTCTTTCGGATCCCACGACCAGTAACCGCCCCACGCCTCGGCCGCCCACAACGCGCCGAGCACGGTGGCGAGGGTGAAAAAGCCGAAGCCCAGGGTGATGGCCCTGTACATCAGGTTATCCATGATCTCCAGGCTGGGCAGGCGGGTGGCGAACACGCCCTGCGGATTCACCCGCTCGGCGCGCTCGCGCAGCAAGTAGGCGATGCCGACCGTGGCGGCGAGCGAGAAGGAGCCGTAACCGATGAAATTGGCCGGCACGTGGATCTTCATCCAGTAGCTTTTCAGCGCGGGCACCAAAGGCTGTATGTCGCCCCCGGTGCGGGCAAAGGTCAACCACAACAAAAACGCCAGCGCCGCGCTGATGACCAGCATCACGAACGCGCCCAGCGCGCGGGTTTTATAACGCCCTTCGTAATAGAGATACAGCAACGACGTGATGAGCATGAACAGGATAAACACCTCGTACAGATTGCTCACCGGGATGTGCCCCACGTCGGGGTGGATCAAATAGGATTCGCGCCAGCGCACCAGCAGGCCGATGAGCCCCGATGCGGCGGCGGACCAAGTCAATGCGGTGGCGATCTGCCCGGCGTAATCGGAACGCGCGAACAGGCTGATGAAATAGGCGAACGTGGCGAGAATAAACAGCGCGCTCATCCACATCACCGCAGACTGGCTGGCAAGCAGATACTGCAAAAAGAAATTGGTTTCGGCGTTGGCGAGCTGGGTTCCGTACAGCCACACGCTGCTCAAGCTCAGCGCCGCAACCGCCAGCGCGAATACGCGTAACGGCTTCCAGTAGCAACCCGTAGCTACCACAAGGGCTGCCGCCCCGATCAAAATGCCGGTCTCGTAAGCCTCCATCACCGCGCCGTAGCGGTACAGCACATAGCCCGCGCCGCTCAGCGCCAGCGCCGCCCACACCCAGTCGAACAGCGTGAGCGTGCCAAAAAACGAGGGCTTGCCGAAATCCTTGATTAGCGTTTCTTGTGACGTGGACATTATCCTCTCCTGGTCAGTCATAGTTAAGGAAGCTCTGATTTATCAGAGCTTCCGTGCGGCACAGGGACGTGCCGCCATTTTACAATCACGCATGTGATTGTAAAATGAAGAAAAGCAAAAATCGCATTTTTGCTTTTCGTGCTCTGAGAAGTCCAGGATGGACTTATTCAGAGCTCCCTTAAATTACAGCCGCTGCAGACGCTCTGTTAAGCCGTCGCGCAACAGCTCGAATTCCCTGGCAAAGCCGAGCGGGTCACGATTGCTCGCGCCCGCCAGCAGCACTCGCGTTTGCCCGCCCTCCTCGCTCAACGCCAGCCATACGCGGCGCTGCGGCAGATAAAACATCACAAACACGCCGATCACAATCATGCCGAAACCAAGATACACGATTCCCTTGCCCGGCGTACGGGTAATTTGCAAGCCGGAGGCTTGAAGCTGATTAAAATCGGCCAGCTCGAAATAAAATGGTGCGCCGTACTCGGGCAGCGCGCCCAGCGCGTCCACCGCGTCCTGGAAAAATTGTTGCTGTTTGCCGGCATCTGTTGCCTGCGCCAGATCAAGATTCATATATAAGGTATATAAACTATTTTGCAGCAAGGTGATGTAGGCGCGCGCCACTTGCTCGCGCTGCTCACTCGGCAGCGAGGCAAGTTTCGTTCTGATGTATTCCTGGGTCGCGGCAAAGCCGCCCGCAGCAAAACGCTCCAGCAATTCTGCGGCGGTCTCACCCAGGGTGCTCGCGCCGGCCGGGCCTGCGCTCGCCACCTGCTGCGCCGCCTTGACGCGCTGCGCCGGGTCACGCAGCGCGGCGTGAAAACGCATAAAGCCCGCCACGCCGCCTTGCGCATCCACCGGGATGCGCAAGGGACTGAATGGCAGATTCTCATTGCTGCGCACGCCGCTCATGTAAAATCCGCGCCCGTCCAAATTCAGCGGCAGCATGTAGTTTTCAAACTCCAGCGCCTCGCCTCTTTCATTACGTAATTTAAAGATAAAGCTCGGACCGATGTCCGCGAATTTTTTCCCGGAACCCGGCGGCGCGGTTTTGACGTTGTGCAGGCGGAAATCGGTCAGTTCCAGGGAGAGCGCGCCCTCCGGGCTGGTCAGTTTATAGTTCCCGCCGACCACGCCCTCCATGCTCATCGCCGCGCCGCCGCCCAGCGGCCAGGCGCGCAGGCTGAGCCGGGAGCCGCCGTCCGTGAAGCTGGACTGATAAATGGCGAAGTTCTTGTAAAGCAGCGGACGATTCACCGAGATGGTCTGCACCAGGGGCTCCTCCCGCTCCGGGTCTATCAACACCAAGTCGCTTTCAAACGATTTGGGCTGGCCGTTGTCGTAAAACTCGATGCGGAAATCCTTGACCGCGATCTCAAACGGCAACGCCTGCACGAAATAACCATCGCGCAAACGCAGAATGACATCGCGCGTGCTCGCGCCTTCAGGAATATTGATACCTCCCCGATAAGACGGATTACTCACCGGCAGACGGCTCTCTTGCGGCACGTCTGCAATCAGAATACCGGGCTTGGTTTCCAGCCGCACCTCGCCGCGCCACTCCTTGATCTTGAGCGGCAGATTGCCGTCCAGCAGCCCGCCGATGCAGATCACCACCACCGCAACGTGGGTCAGGATGTAACCCACCCGGTTGGCCGCGCCCTTCATGCCCGCCAGCAATAACCCCGCGCCCTGCGGCTTTATCCGCACCCGGAAGCCGCGCGCGCGCAGATAATTTTCCAGCGGCGCGATGAGCGCCTCCGCGTTTAGCGCAACCGCCCACTCCCCATGCTGCGCGAAGGCGCGCAGCGAACGCGCGCTGTGCTGCAAACGGAAATCGCGCATCTCGCGCACGAAGCCGGGCGCATTGCGGTATACACACAGGCTGGTGGACACCAGCAAAAACCCCAGCACGAACACAAACCACCCCGCGCTGTACACGTCGTACAACCCCAGCGCCTTGTACACCTCGAACCAGAACGGCCCGAACTTGATGATGTAACTCTCATACGCCTTGTTCTGCTGCAACACCGTCCCCACTACGGAACTGACGGCGAGCGCCACCAGCAAGGTAATGGCAAGATTCATCGAACCCAGAAACTCCAGCCAGATGCTGGCGCGACGGCGTGCAGAGGGGGTGGCGGTACTCACGGTGAATTAGATAGACAGTGAATCAGAGCGAGCGGCGTGCATAATACCAATACGCTTTATACTTGTTAAACGGCCTTGGATTATAGCACCTTCACCCGGCAGGCCGGATTAACAGGCATAAAAAAGGCCCGGCTCTAAGGGGGAAAGAACCGGGCCAAAGGATTTACCCGGCTTGGGGATGCCGGATAAACATACCCGTTCAGGGAGAGAACGGGGAGCACACGATGTGCTCTATAAAGTAAGACCCCTTGCCCGCAGTAAAAGTTCAACCGCGCTGATTGTTTTTGCTAAGATATTGAATAATAATAACTTATAGTTAATGCGCCTCGGCCCAGTTGCGGCCTGTGCCGACGTCCACGGCGAGGGGGACGGACAGGCCTTCGATGGCGGTCATCAGGCGGCGCACGTTGTCGGCCAGTTGTGCGGACTCCTGCTCCTGTACTTCAAACACCAGTTCGTCGTGCACCTGCATAATCATGCGCGCGTTGAATTTATTTTGTTGCAGCCAGGCGTCTATGCGCAGCATGGCAAGCTTGATGATGTCGGCGGCGCTGCCTTGCATGGGGGCGTTGATGGCGGTGCGTTCAGCGTATTGGCGCAGTTGCGCGTTGCGGCTGTTGATTCCGGGCAGGTAAAGGCGCCGCCCGTATAAGGTTTCCACGTAACCTTGCTTGAGAAAATTATTCAGCGTGCGTTCCATAAAGGACTGTACGCCGGGATAGCGTGCGAAATATAGATTCATATAATCCTGCGCCGCCTCGCGCGGCACGCCGAGCTGCTTGGCAAGTCCGAACGCCGACATGCCGTAGATCAAACCGAAGTTGATGACCTTGGCGGCGCGGCGTTGTTCCTCATTCACCTGTTCCAGCTTTACGCCGAACACCTCGGCGGCGGTGGCCTTGTGGATGTCCTGCTCGCCCTCGAAAGCGCGCTTGAGGCGCGCGTCGCCGGAGAGGTGCGCCATGATGCGCAGTTCGATCTGCGAGTAATCGGCGGACAGCAACAGGCAGCCGGGCGGCGCGATGAACGCCGCGCGCACGCGTTTGCCCTCCTCGCCGCGCACCGGGATGTTTTGCAGGTTGGGATCAGACGATGACAAGCGCCCGGTGGCGGTGACGGCCTGATGATAGCGCGTGTGCACGCGCCCGGTGGCGGGGGCGATCTGCTCCGGCAGGCGGTCGGTGTACGTGGATTTGAGTTTACTCAGCGTGCGCTGCTCCAATATCAGCTTAGGCAGCGGGTAATCCAGCGCCAACTCCTGCAACACTTCTTCCGCCGTGGAGGGCTGGCCCTTGGGGGTTTTTTTCAGCACCGGCAAGCCGAGCTTGTCGTATAAAATGCCCTGTAATTGCTGCGGCGAACTCAAATTGAATACTTGCCCGGCCATGTGATGCGCCTGCTGCTCCAGTTGATTGAGGCGCGCCGCCAACTCCGCGCTATGCGCGTGCAGCAGCGCGGCGTCCACCAGCACACCCGCGCGCTCGATGCGCGCCAGCACCGGAACCAGCGGCATTTCTATTTCGCTGAATAATTTTCTCAGAGGCGGGATTTTTTCCAGCTTCGGCCGGAGCAGCGCGTGTAGCTGATCTGTGGCCGCCACCTGTTGCGCGGCGGACGCAAGGTTTTCAATGCGCCTCCCCAGATATTTTTCACACAGCGAGGCGAGATCGTGCCGCGTGGCAGTGCTGTCCAGCACGTAGGACTCCAGCATCACGTCATGCCCCAGGCCGTCCAGTAGCACGCCGTAGCGCGCCAGCATGTTGAGCGCAAACTTGAGGTCGTGGCCGCGTTTCTCTACGGTGGAGTTTTGCAACAACGGGCGCAGTGCATCCAGTACGACGGCGCATGGCAGCTCATCCCTGAATGGGATGTGCAGCGCCTCGCCGGAGTCCGTACGCAGGGCGAGTCCGGTCAGCTCGTCGCGCATGTAGTCGGCGCCGGAAGTTTCCAACGCCAGGGTCAATGCGATCACTCCTTGCTGCGCGGTTGTCCAGTTTTGCAGTTCGTTAATTGAACTGGGCGTTGCGAAACTGGCTGGCGACCCCTCTCCCCTGCCCTCTCCCCTAGAGGGAGAGGGAGTGGGATGACGCTCTTCAGCGGGGAGGGAAGAACTGGAGTGCGCCTTGGCGTCTTTATCCAGCTCGGCCAGCCAGCGT
>JAMCTV010000036.1 GCA_023381235.1 Gammaproteobacteria bacterium | reverse complement strand
GCGCACATGTTCAACATGGCCGCGGTGTACAAGGGCGAGCCGCAGTCCTACACCGGCGCGCCGCCTGGCCTCAGCACGCGTTTGTTTTTGCGGATGGGCGATGCGCCGCTCGATACGATGTGCCATCTGATTTATCCCGCCTCCACCGCCTGGCACGCGCACTCCTCTACGCAGCTCATCCTGCATGATCGCAACGGCATGGAGGTCGCCAAGCACGAAGTCCGTATTCCGTGCAGTGGCTCGCTCTTGTGGCGTTACAGCGAGATGTTCGACCAAGCCACGCGCCGCCGCACGGGTGACGGCGGCTATGTCATCGTGCGCGACCTCACCTGCCGCCTGTTCGGTTATCACGGACTGCTGGGCGAGGCGGCGTTTTCGCTCGATCACATGTTTGGTTTCTGAACGCGCGTCCATCTCCGTGTTGATGTGCGGTGAATCAATTTAATTTGGCGACGCAACGGCCCATGACGGTGCTGCAAGTGCTGCCCGCGCTGGAGAGCGGCGGGGTGGAGCGCGGCACGCTGGAGGTGGCCGGTGAACTGGCGCGGCGCGGTCATCGCGCCATCGTGGTTTCCGCGGGCGGGCGCATGGTGGACGAACTGCGCGCCTTGGGCGCGGAGCACATCGCCTGGCCGATAGGCAAGAAATCACCGCTTACGCTGCTGCTCGTGCCGCGCTTGCGCAAGCTGCTGATTGAGCAGCAGGTGGACATTCTGCACGCGCGCTCGCGCATGCCCGCATGGATCGCCTGGCTCGCCTGGCGCGGCATGAACCCCGCCACCCGCCCGCGCTTTGTCACAACCGTGCATGGGCAATACTCGGTGAACCGCTACAGCGCCGTTATGATGCGCGGCGAACGCATCATTTCAGTCTCAGAGACGATACGAGACTATATTCTCGGCAATTATCCAGGCGTGGACCCGCACAGATTACGCCTGATCTACCGCGGCGTGGATGCGCGCGCGTACCCATACGGATACCGCCCCAGCGCAGAGTGGTTGCACGCCTGGTATGCGCAATATCCCGAACTAAAGGATAAATTTGTCATCACCCTGCCTGGGCGCTTGACGCGCTTGAAGGGCCATGCCGGCTTCATCGAATTAATGGCGCGCCTGAAGGATTGCGGCATTGCAGCACATGGCTTGATCGTAGGAGGGGGGGATGAGCGCCGCAGGGCTTACGCCGGGGAGGTCATGTGCCTGGCGCGGCAACGCGATTTGAACAACATCACGTTCACCGGGCAGCGCGCCGACATGCGTGAGATTTACGCCGCTTCCAATCTGGTGCTGTCTTTGTCGCAGCAGCCTGAATCGTTCGGACGCACTGTGCTCGAGGCCTTGAGCCTCGGCGTGCCGGTCATCGGTTACGCCCACGGCGGGGTGGGGGAGATACTTGAGGCCGTCTATCCGCAAGGGCTGATCCCGCCGGGTGATCCGGCGGCGCTGCAGCAGCGGGTGCTGGAATTCATGCGCGCGCCTCCGGCGGTGCCGGAGACGCATACCTTTTCGCTGCAAGCCATGCTGGATGCTACCATGACGTTGTACCAGGACATGGCGCTGGGTGTGCGTTGCTAACCCGGCAATGAAAATTGCCGGGTTAGCAGCAAGGCAGGGATGCCTTGCCGCGGCCATAAGCCGCGTGAGCCAAGGCCGGGCGTGTACCGGCCTTGGCGATAGAGATAAAATACAAGGATGTATTTTATCTCCATAATGCAATGCGAATATTGATTATCCGCTTGGGCGCGCTGGGCGACGTCGCCATCGCCACGCCGTTTATCGAAAAGATACTGGAGTCCTATCCGGAGTCCGAGGTGTGGTTGCTCACGGCGCCGGTTTATCGCGAGCTGTTTATCAATCATCCGCGGCTCAAGGTGCAGACTTTCCCGCGCAAGGGATTCCAGGCCATGTGCGCTGCGCTGACCTGGGTGAGCGCGCGGAAATTCGATGCCGTATATGACCTGCAAGGCACGCTGCGCAGCCGGTTATTGGCCATAGCATCGCGCGCGCGGCTGTGCGCGGGCCTGAGCCGCGGCTTTCCCTATACCCATACTCCGCCGCCCGATGGCGATGCGCGTCCGGGCAACCATATCTTTGCCAGATTCAACGCCATTCTACAGTGCGCGGGATTGCCTGCGGCCGAGCCGCGCGTGATGCTTGCCACGGGCACGGCGGAACGCGAGCGCGTGCAGCGCTGGTTGCGTGAGAAAAATCTGACCGGGCGCGCCTTGGTGTTGATACACGCCGGATGCAGCGCGCGCTGGCTAAGCAGGCGATGGGAAGAGCGGCATTATGTAGAACTGGCCCGCGCGCTGCATGAACGGGGCTTGCATGTGATATGGGTGGGCGGCCCGGAAGAGCGCGAGATCAATGCGCGTTTGTCTGCGCACGCCGGCAGCGACGCCGCACAGGTGTTTTCCGTACCCGGACTGGTGGAGCTGGCGCGGCGCGCGCGCTTTGCCGTGACCAACGATTCCGGGCCCATGCATATCATCGCAGCGGCGGGGATTCCCATCTATGCCTTGTTTGGACCTACCGACTGGCGGCGCAGTCATGCGTTGGGGCAGGGGGAACGCGTATTGTCCCATCCTGTGCCGTGCAGCCCGTGTTATCTGCCGGTGTGTCCGCCGGAGCGCGAACACCGCTGTCTGCGCGACCTCACGCCGGAGTCGGTGTTGCAGCGTTTGGCCGCGGACGGGATGTTACCCGATGAGTGACAACGGGTCGCACTCGGCGTCCGGGCGCGCGCCGTTGCCTTCGATGAACAGCGTGTGCCACACGGCAAATTGCAGCAGGTTCCACAGCGGCTGAGAAAATTTCCCGCTGCGCTCCTGGGCCGCGAGCAGTCGCTGTACGGCCGCCGCGTCGCACCAGCGCCGGATGGCGGGATGCGCGGGAAGAACGCGCTGTAGTTGATGCAACAATTCACCGCGCATCCAGTCGCGCACCGGCACGGTGAAGCCGCGCTTTCTGCCCCACAGGTGTTGCTTGGGAAAGAATTGTTCCGCCCAGTGCTTGAGAAACACCTTGCCGTTTTTCCCGCCCACCTTGAGATGATCGGGCAGGCCGAGGCCGAATTCCACCACGCGGTGATCGAGAAACGGCACGCGGCCCTCCACGCCGTGCGCCATCAGCATGCGGTCGGCCTTGACCAGCAGGTCGTTGGGCAGCCAGGTTTCGATGTCGTTATCCTGCATGCGTTGCAGCGTGCTCCACTCACGCGGCGCGGACTGCCATGCCTCGATGAATGGCGCGCGCCAGTCCTGCATCGCCTGGGTCAATTCCATATTGAACAGCGGTTCATGCACCCTGGAAAATATGCCGCGGGTGCGGAAGCCGCCGCTGCCTGGAGCGCGTAATTGATAAAACAGTCTCTTAAGCAGCGGCGTACGGTAGCGGCCGTAACCGGCGAACACCTCGTCGCCGCCCTCGCCGGTAAACACCACTTTCAAGTCGCGCGCCGCGCGCCCGGCCAGCATCAGGGTGGGCAGGCTGGCGTAATCGCCCATCAACTCATCCGCCGCCCACAGGCACAGCGGCAGGCGTTGCAGCAAGGTGCGGCTGTCCAGTTCCAGCGCGGTGTGCTCAGCGCCGAAATCGCGCGCGACGCGCGCCTTG
>JAMCTV010000035.1 GCA_023381235.1 Gammaproteobacteria bacterium | reverse complement strand
CCGCTATGCTTGATCCGACCTACATTTACCATGAGACATATATGGAGATGATTAATCCGGCGCACCCCGGTGAAGTGCTGCGGGAATATTTACCGGAAGGCATGACGGTCAAAGAGGCCGCCAAGCGCTCTCTGCCCTGTTAAACGGCCGCTCAGGCGTGAGCGCAGAGATGGCCTTACGCCTTGAGGCGGCGCTGGATACGAAAGCGGATTTCTGGCTGCGCCTGCAAATGCAGCGCGACATGTGGGCCGCACGGCAAAAGCCACACCCCAAAGTCAGGCGGCTTGCGGCATAAGCGTATGCTCAATCATCTACCAGCACCGCCAGTCAATATTTTTATCAGGTTTTCCAAATCTTCAATCACGGAGCGTCTAGTCTCCAGAGAGGCTTTACTGAAAAGCCCTGCATAGCTTGACGATAGGGTTGGCTTACCGGGTAGTTGAGGGTGAAGCTTATCTTTGCAGGTTTTGCAGACATCTGGTACGGGTTGATTTAGAATTTTCAATAAAAAACCCTCTAAGCAGGGGCTTGATCCAATCAAACTAACCCTATTTCTCTTGGCATATTGGATGATCTGTGGTGACCAAGGGATATCTTCGTCTAGTAGCGCCGCCTTCAACTTAAAATCAGCATTTCTGGCATACCTCGTGACTTTCTCTATGACATGTTCCGGCCCCTTGCCATACGCGTTGCGTATGGTGACATGAACTCCGCAGCCTCTAGATATATAAAGACTCTTTAGATGTTCCAAGAACGCTTTCTCGGAATGACCTTCGCCAACAAGCAAAACTGTTTTGAGTACAACGCGTGTACGGGTTGTTTTTCGCTTGGCCATTCAGGCTGCTACACGCCCGGAACTGCACCGTAGGTGCCCGACATATATTTAGCGTAGAGATTGTCGTCTGATCGTACTCCCTGCATTGAATCCAGTCGCCATGCCTCGCTGCGGCAATCGTTGCCTTTCTGTACCAAGACGACTTGCCACTTATGGAGCAGATTGAAAATTTCCATGGAATGGCAGGTAAAGATGACCTGAGCGTTTAGCGGATTAGATTCTTTATCCAGAAACAAATCCATGATAGGTGTCAGCATGTGCGGGTGAAGATCAACCTCCATTTCATCAATCACCGCAATACCGCCAGATGCAAGCGCGGGTAGTAGTTTGGCAAGCAACACGAATGCACCTTGGGTGCCACTGGATTCCTGGAATAGAGCTAGCTCTGCCTGTTTCGAGTCGCAATCATGCAGGCCGAAAGGTACGAATACTTCTTTTTGGGTGCCGGAAGCTTCAGTGACGGGTATTTTTCGAATGGCTACGCCTGATAAACCCAAATCCCAACTCTTGAGCAAATCCACCATGCGTATCCGCATGTCTGCGTGGTCTGGGTCTACGAAGAAGTTCGAGGCCGTAAGCAATTGGTCTACATTAAGGTGTGAACGACCACTATAATTGACATTGGTATAGATTCTTTGTGCGGCGATCATATCGTGGGCAAGCGGTACATCATATTGGGCGGCTGTTGAGATCAACGAGGCGTTTTCCCGAACTTTTTCTGCTTCACGAGGGCTAAAACCAAAGCCCTGCTGCTTCACCTCGTAGGATTTGCTCTCATCCATCCATTTCCGCATGAAAACGTAGCTGAACGCTCTGCTGGTCTTTCGATATAAAGCCTCCGCTAAGACACGATCAGGTGTCACTGTGGCTGTATAGCGCCAGAGCGATTTATCCCAGTCGAACTCCACTTCGAATGTGCTTTCGCCTTTATCGCAGAAGAAATGAGGCTCGATAGGAATTTTGGCGTCTGGCTTGGCATGAAATGAGTCGCCGACAAACCAGTCCAGAAATGCCAGTGGCTTAATGACATTTGTCTTGCCGCTGCCATTTGCACCGATAACGGCCAACACCTTACTAAGTCGTTCACCTGTGTCACAGGTGACTGCCAGACTATCCTGCGGAGCCTTGTCATTCAAAAGAAAGCTAATTTCCGTTTCCTGTTCAAACGAAAAAAAGTTACTGAAGTTGTAGCGATGAAGCATATAAATTCGTCTTATTAGTCAATAATCCACAAAATATTGTTTATTATTGACTATAAGCAAGATTTGTCAAGCCTTTATTGAAGGGATGCCCTCCGCAAATCCCTGCTGCCGCCAAGCCTCGTACAGCACGACCGCCACCGCGTTGGAGAGATTGAGGCTGCGGTTGTGGGGTTGCATGGGGATGCGCAAGACGTGGTCTTTGGACAGGGTGTCGAGCAGGGTTTGGGGTAGGCCGCGGGTTTCGGGGCCGAAGAGGAGGGTGTCGCCGGGCTGGTAGGAAACGTCGGCGTAATTGCGTGTGCCGCGGGTGGAGATGGCGAACAGGCGTGGGGGATGCACGGTTTGCTGGAAGGCTTCGAGGTTTTCGTGTTGGTGCACGCTGGCCCAGTCATGGTAGTCCAGCCCGGCGCGTTTGAGTTTGCTGTCGGTGGGGCTGAAGCCGAGGGGTTTGATTAAATGCAATTGCGCGCCGCTGTTCGCGCACAGGCGTATAATGTTGCCGGTGTTGGGTGGAATCTCCGGTTGATAGAGTACGACGTGGAACATATTGAAAATCCCCCCTGGCCCCCCTTTGTCAAAGGGGGGATATTTTAAATGGACGAGTTACAGCAGAAAATGCTGACGACGGAGTTCTGTAGCATGCGCTTCAGCACGCCGCTGGTGCTGCTTTCCGGGTGCGTGGGCTTTGGTGAAGAATACACGCGCGTGCATGGTTTTTCCAATCGTGACGTGGGGGCGGTGTGTTTGAAGGGTACGACGTTCAAACCGCGCCTCGGCAATGCGCCGCACCGGGTGTGGGAGACGCCGATGGGGATGCTGAACGCCATCGGGCTGCAAAATCCGGGTACGGAATACGTCATCAAGAATATTTTACCTGCGCTTGACTTCAGCGAGACGCGCTTCATCGCCAATTTATCTGGCTCTACGGTGGAGGAGTACGCCGAAATCACGCGCCTATTCGACGATTCGCCTATTGATGCGATGGAGATCAACATCTCCTGCCCCAACGTAAAAGAAGGGGGCGTGGCGTTCGGCAATGACCCGGACATGTCGGCGCGTGTGGTGGCGGCGTGCCGCGCACAGACCAAGAAGCCGCTTATCACCAAGCTCTCGCCCAACCAGACCGACATCGCGGAGAACGCGCGCCGTTGCATCGAGGCGGGCACCGATGCGTTCGCGGTCATCAACACCCTGATGGGCATGGCGATAGACGTTGAAAAACGCACGCCGGTGCTGGGTAATGGCCAGGGCGGGTTGTCCGGGCCTGCCATCAAACCCATCGCGCTGCTGAAGGTGCATCAGGTGCACCATGTGGCAAAGAAGCACAACATACCCATCATCGGTCAGGGCGGCATTACTACCGCGCAGGACGCGCTGGAATTTATCATCGCGGGCGCCAGCGCGATAGGCATCGGCACGGCGCTGTTTTACGATCCGCTGGTGTGCGCGAAAATCAATGCGGGTATCGTGGAGTATTTACAGCGCCACCGGTTAAATCATGTCTCGCAGTTAGTCGGTGCACTTAAGTCCATGCACGATGAGCCGGACTGCTGCGGCTGACGCAAGGGTTGCGGATTTGTTCAGGGCTTACCTAAGCAGCGCCCGTTCCGGGAAATCAAAATCGCGCGGGTTGCCGGAAGGGTAGACCTCAGCGACCGCTTTATCATCATCACCAAACACCACCACGACGCTTTTCCAGGGCAGGTCAACCGGCCCCTGGGTGGGAAAAATGAAACACTCGCAGCTCGCCCGCGTCATACATGATAGGCATGGATTGCGGTTTAGTGTCTCCCACAAACATGCAGGGCGATGTCGGCGGCAGGTCATGGGCCTTGAGCAGTTTTTTGTCCGAGTCGTAAAGATAGGCGCGCACATAGGCGTCGGCGACGGACACCGCCTTGGCGGAGATCACCTCGACTTTAATCATGGTGACGTCGTCGGCGCAATGCGTGCCGATCAGTACCGAGTTATGCCCGGCGCCAACGCCGGAGATGCTGTTTATTGTGTAGCCATGAGAGCCGCCGCTCATGGTGGAGCAGGCGGTGCTGAGCAGAACCGTTACCGGGAACTGGATGCTCTATGGGTTCTACTCATTCACCTGAATACCACGGTGCGCGCGCCGTGCACCAGTACACGGTCTTCCACATGATAGCGCACGCCGCGCGAGAGTACGGTCTTTTCCACGTCGCGCCCCAAGCGGATTAAATCCTCCACCGCCTCGCTGTGATCCACGCGGATCACGTCCTGCTCGATGATGGGTCCGGCGTCAAGCTCGGTGGTGACGTAGTGACAGGTCGCGCCGATCTGCTTCACTCCGCGCTCAAACGCCTGATGATAAGGGCGCGCGCCGACGAACGCCGGCAGCAGGCCATGGTGAATGTTGATGATACGGTTGGGATAGGCTTGGCAAAAGGCATCGGGCAGCACCTGCATGTAGCGCGCCAGCACGATGGCGTCCGCCTCGTGTTGCCGGCACAAGCTCAAAATTTTCTCGTGTGCCGCCGTCTTGTTTTTGGGGCTGACGGACACATGGATATAAGGAATAGCGTGCCATTCGACCAGATTTTTTAAATCGTCATGATTGGAAATCACGCACGGGATGTCGAAATCGAATTCCTTGCTGCGCCAGCGATACAGCAAATCCGCCAGGCAGTGATCCTGCTTACTGGCCAGCAGCACCATGCGTTTTTTCAGCGCGGAGTCGCTGATATTCCACTGCATGTTGAACCCGGAGGCGATGGTTGAAAAACGCTCGCGGAATTCGTCCACTCCGAACGGCAGCGAGCCGGCCAGTATTTCCTGTCGCATGAAGAAGTGGCGCGTGTCCGGCTCGCTGTGGCTCGCGCTCTCGCCTATGGTGCCGCCGTGCGCGGCGATGAACGCGCTCACCGCGGCAATGATGCCGGGGCGGTCGGGACAGGACAATGTCAGTCTATAGTGGCGCATGGACGAGTGTTGTATTATCGCTTTATTGTTCACGCTGCGCAAAACACCATTATGATAATTTCCCTCATCGCGGCCATGGATGAAAATCGCGTCATCGGCCTCAACAATACCCTGCCGTGGCGGTTGCCCGCCGACATGCGCCACTTCCGTGAAGTGACGATGGGCAAGCCGGTGCTGATGGGGCGCAAGACCTTCGAGTCCATCGGCAAACCGCTGCCCGGCAGGCGCAATATCATCCTCACGCGCGACCCGGATTTCCAGGCGCTGGGGTGTGAGGTGGCGCACACGCTCGAGGCGGCGCTGGCTGCCGCCGCGGATAGCGAGGAACTGATGGTATTGGGCGGCGCGGACTTGTTCTCCCAGCTTCTGCCGCGCGCCGCGCGTCTGTATCTGACCGAGATACATGCCTCTTTCAACGGTGACGCCTGGTTTCCCGCATTTAACAAGCAGGAGTGGGCGGAGATCGAACGCATTCGCCGCACTGCCGATGAAAAAAATCCCTGCGCTTACAGCTTTGTAACCTGGGAGAGGCGGTAGCAGCCTTGAGGCTTGCGCGGCAACGGCCTTTGTGTCTATGCTAGAAGGGTCTGCTTCGGCTCCCGTATGAATCCACAGGCCGGGCGGACGTAAACACGACCGGCCGCGGAGGTGACCCATGAAACCCAATGTTGGAAACACCGAAAAGATTATTCGTGTCATCATCGGAGTTGCATTGTTGTCATTGCTGTTTGTACTGGAAGGGAATATGCGCTATCTGGGCCTGATTGGCATCATTCCCCTCGTGACGGCGGCGGTGAGCTGGTGCCCGATCTGGGCGTTGCTCGGCATCAATACCTGTCCCGCAACGCAGGCTAGATCCAGCTAAACGCACTCTGCGCCGTTATGAACTAACGGCGCTGCGAAGCTGTCACATTCTGGTGCCGCCAATGCGGCCGCAAGGGCTTTTTGTGTTGAGATATCACTGGTTATCGCTCATTTCGATCCTGGCGCTGGCGTCCTGCACCGCGCAGCCGCTGCCGCAGGTCGAGCGCACCACGGAAACCATGATCGGCGAGATTGATCCTGCCGGATGGATGGTGTCGTCCACCTATGCGAGTCCGGACGGGCGCCGGCTCGCCTATGTAATAGAGCAGAACGGCAAGCAGTTCGTCGTGCTCGACGGCAAGGAGGGCAAGCGTTACGACGGTATCGGCGACCATTCCAGTTTCTTCAGCCCGGACAGCCGGCGCATGACCTATAGCGCCATGCAATACGGCGTCTGGTACATGGTGATAGATGGCCAGGAAATCGGGCCCTACCGTGCGGTGGAAGCGCCCGTATTCAGCCCCGACAGCCAGCGTGTTGCCTACAAGATACTGCTGGAACAGGGCACTGCGGTGGTGGCGGACGGCGTGAACGGAAAAGTTTATGACGGCGTTATATCTCACTCCATCCTGTTCAGCCCGGATAGCCGCCATGTGGCCTTTATCGCCAGGGAAGAAACGCCCAATGGCGATGGCGTGATGTTTGTTGTAGTAGACGGCAAAGAGGGTGCGCGCCATGAGCTCATTGGCGAGAACTCACTCACCTTCAGCCCGGACGGCCGGCATGTGGTCTATCGCGCTTTCGATAATGAGATGCAGTTTGCGGTGCTGGATGGAAAAGAACAGCGGCACTACGAAGGCGTCAACACCATCAACCCCGCCTTCTCACCGGATAGCCAACACCTCGCGTATTTCGCGGAGCGAGACGGCAGCCAGTTTCTGGTCATGGATGGCAAGGAGGGTCCGCCGCACAAGAAGATTTTCAGCCCCACACCCCAATTCAGCCCTGACGGAAAGCGCGTGGCCTATATCGTTGAGGAGCAGGAAGAAAAGTACTACGCCGTGGTAGACGGCGCGGCGGGAAAGAGCTATAACGAAATCGCAAGTTTCAACGTCACCTTCAGCGCTGATGGCGCGCACTATGCTTACGTCGCCCGGCACAACGGCAAGCAGTTTCTGGTGGTGGATGGCAAGGAACTTACCGGCTACGACGGGGTCGGCACCCAGTCGCCCTTTTTCAGTCCCGACGGCAGGCACGTGGCCTATTACGCCATGACCGGCGGCAAGCTGTTTGCCGTGGTGGACAGCGTGGCGCAAAAACACTATGCCGCCATCGGCAAACGCAGCCCCCTGTTCAGCCCCGATAGCCTCCATACCGCTTATCGCGCGCGGCTGGGCGACAGCAGCGTGGTGGTGGTGGATGGCCGGGAGCAAAATATCTACGATCTGGTACTGTCCGAAATTACCTTTCTTTCCTCAAACGAGATTCAGTATTTCGCAGTGAAGGACAACAAGGTGTACCGGGTCAATAGCCGCATTTAGGGGGCCTCTGACACATCAGAGACCCCCTGGGGTGCAGGGATGCACCGCCATTCCTTAAACACGTATGTGTTTGAGGAATGAAGAAAAACGAAAATCACATTTTTCGTTTT
The DNA here is from genome assembly GCA_023381235.1 of Gammaproteobacteria bacterium. GTDB lineage: Bacteria > Pseudomonadota > Gammaproteobacteria > SURF-13 > SURF-13 > SURF-13. Next base: position 923 of record JAMCTV010000035.1, on the reverse strand, counting down.
TCGTCTCTGAAAAATCCATAGATGGATTTTTCAGAGTTCCCTATAAGTATTTTTGATGCGCGCGGCACTCCAGCCGCATTCGCTCGCGCCGTGCGCCGTCGAGACGCATGGCAAGCAGTCCGCCGCCCCACACGCAGCCGCCGTCGAGCGGAAATACATTTGTCACAGGATACGTGCCTAGGGTAGACCAGTGGCCGAAGATGATTTGCAGGTTTGCACTGCGCCGTCCAGGCACCTCAAACCATGGCATATAACCCTTGGGCTGCGTGCCCGGCGCGCCCTTTTCCCGCAATGCGCACCTGCCGTGCGCATCACAATAGCGCAAGCGCGTCAGGCAATTGGTGATGAAGCGCAGCCTGTCCCAGCCGCTCAGCGCATCTGACCATTGCTGCGGCTCGTTGCCGTACATCACGCGCAAAAACTCCGCATAATGCGGCCCGCGCAACATCGCCTCGAGTTCCCGCGCGCAGGCGTGCGCCTGTTGCAAATCCCACTGCGGCGGCAGCCCGGCGTGCAGCATGGTAAAACCGAGCGCATCGTCATGGTGCAACAGCGGCCGCACGCGCAGCCACTCCAGCAGTTCATCCCGGTCCGGCGCATGCAATACGTCTGCAAAGCTGTCGCGGCGGCGATACTGTTCACAACCCTGCGCCACCGCCAGCAGGTGCAAATCATGATTGCCCAGCACCGTAATCGCGCGCGCGCCGAGCCCTTTTACGAAGCGCAAGGCCTCCAGCGACTTCGGGCCGCGATTGACCAGATCGCCCGTGAACCACAGGGTGTCGTCTGACCCAAATGCAAGTTCCTCCAGCAGCGTCTGCAATTCATCAAAACAACCTTGAACGTCACCGACGGCGTAGATGGCCACTGGACTTTCCTTTATGCGGTGGGTTCCACTTCGTGTTCGCGGCAGATCTTGTACG
>JAMCTV010000034.1 GCA_023381235.1 Gammaproteobacteria bacterium | reverse complement strand
CATTAATCGCAAAGCTTCCGCTCGCCCTCAAAAAAGTGAGTGTAGCCTGGGTGGAGCGTAGCGCAACCCAGGGCTTTTGATTCCTGTCCTCACTAAATTTCACGAAACAAATCCGGCGTGCCGCTTTGTGTGGCTTGCGGGGCGTTGAGGCCGAAGTGCAGGTAGGCGGTGCGGGTGGCCATGCGGCCGCGCGGGGTGCGCATGAGGTAGCCTTGTTGAATCAGGAACGGTTCCAGCACGTCTTCTATGGTGTCGCGTTCTTCGCCCAGTGCGGCGGCGAGGTTGTCCAAGCCGACCGGGCCGCCGCCGAATTTTTCGATGATGGCGAGCAGGAGCTTGCGATCCATCATGTCGAAGCCGTTGTTGTCCACGTTGAGCAGGGTGAGCGCCTGATCGGCGACTTGGTGCGTGATGCGGCCGTTGGCCTTGACCTCGGCGAAGTCGCGCACGCGACGCAATAAACGATTGGCGATGCGCGGCGTACCGCGTGAGCGGCTGGCGATCTGTTGTGCGCCGCTGAGGTCGAGCGCCACGTTGAGTATCTGCGCGGAGCGTTGCACGATGCGGGTCAGGTCTTCGGTGTTGTAAAACTCCAGGCGCTGCACGATACCGAAGCGGTCGCGCAAGGGAGAGGTGAGCAATCCGGCGCGCGTGGTGGCGCCGACCAGGGTGAACGGCGGCAGGTTGAGCTTGATGGAACGCGCGGCCGGGCCTTCGCCGATCATGATGTCGAGCTGGTAGTCTTCCAGCGCCGGGTACAGAATTTCTTCCACCACCGGACTCAAGCGGTGGATTTCATCCACGAACAGCACGTCGTGCGCTTCGAGATTGGTGAGGATGGCGGCGAGATCGCCGGGGCGCTCCAGCACCGGGCCGGAGGTGTGCTTGAGGTTGACGCCCAGTTCGTTGGCGATGATGTGCGCGAGCGTGGTTTTGCCCAAGCCCGGCGGGCCGAAGATCAAAACATGATCCAGCGCCTCGGCGCGATTCTTGGCCGCGCTGATGAAGATTTCCATCTGCTCGCGCACCGCGGGCTGACCGACGTAGTCGGCCAGGCGCTTGGGGCGGATGGCGCGATCCAGTTCATCTTCGCGTGCTTTGACTTCGGGGGCGATCAGGCGGTCGGTTTCGATCATGGTGCCGCCACCCTCTCCCCAACCCTCTCCCTCAAGGGAGAGGGGACGTTTTTGGAAACTGATCTGACTGCGGACATAATAAAAAGCATCATCATGCCTTGGCCAATGCCTGTAGCGCGCGGCGGATGAGTTCTTCGCGGCTTAAACCGGCGCTGTCTATCCCTTGCAACATGCGGCTGGCTTCGTGCGGTTTGTAACCGAGGGAGACCAGTGCGCTCAAGGCGTCGTGCATGGCGTCGCCTGGAGATACGTTGACAGGAGCGCCGCGCACAGCGTTCTCTTCCCAGCCGCTCAGCTTGTCGCGCATTTCCAGTATCAGGCGCTCGGCGGTTTTCTTGCCGATGCCGGGAAGCTGGGTGAGGCTGGCGCTATCGTTGTTCTGCACGCAGCGCACAAAGCCTTGCGCGGAGACGCCGGATAAAATGGCCAGCGCGAGCCTGGCACCGACGCCGTTCACTTTCAACAGGGTGCGGAACAAGGTGCGCTCCTGCGCGCTGGCGAAGCCGAATAACAGATGGGCGTCTTCACGCACCACGAGGTGGGTATATAAGGTGATTTCAGTGCCCGGCGCGGGCAGGTCGTAAAACGTGGACAGCGGGGCTTCGATCTCGTAGCCCACACCGTGCGCGTCGAGCAGCAAATGGGGCGGCTCCTTGCTCAGCAGGATGCCGCGCAACTGGCCGATCATCGCGCGCGCCCTCGCCGCAGGCTGCGTGCGCCGGGGATATGGGCCAGCGCCTGGCGCGCGTAGGCGTGACACAGCGCGACCGCAAGCGCATCGGCGGCGTCGGCCTGCGGCGCAGCGGGCAGGCTGAGCAGCGCGCGCACCATGTGCTGGACCTGCTCCTTGCCCGCGTTGCCCTTGCCTACCACGGTTTGCTTGATAGTCGCAGCGGTGTATTCATGCACCGGCCGCGCGTGCAGCACGGCGGCGCATATCGCCGCGCCGCGCGCCTCGCCCAGCTTCAGCGCGGAAGCGACGTTGCGGTGCATGAACACGCGTTCGATGGCGACTTCATCCGGCTGATAGTTCGCGCTCAATTCCACGACACCGTCGAAGATGGTTTTTAACCGCTCCGGTTGCGTGCCCGGCGCAATGCGCACGCAGCCGCTGGCGATATAGCTCGTTTTCCCCTGCGCCACGTCTATCACCCCGAAGCCGGTAATGAGCGAGCCCGGGTCTATGCCGAGTATGCGCAACGGAGCAGGCTCATGGGAGATGGTATCATGCCATCACGACGGATTCGGGCAGGTCTGCGTTGGAGTAGACATTTTGCACGTCGTCCAGGTCTTCCAGCATGTCGAGCAGCCTGGCCATTTTCTGCGCGTCCTCGCCGCTCAGTTCGGCGCTGGTGGAGGCGCGCAGGGTGATCTCGGCGTGTGCGGGCGCGAACTGAGCCTGGGTCAGCGCCTGTTTGACCTGTTCAAAGGCGTCGGGCGCGGCGATCACCTCGATCGAGCCGTCGTCGTTGGTGACGACATCCTCCGCGCCCGCCTCCAGCGCGGCGGCCATGATGCGGTCTTCATCCGAGCCGGGCGCGTAGCTCAGCACGCCGTTTTTGCTGAACAGATAGCTCACCGAGCCGTCGGTGCCGAGGTTGCCGCCGCACTTGGTAAAGGCGTGGCGCACGTCGGCCACGGTGCGCACGCGGTTGTCGGTCATGCAGTCCACCATCACCGCCGCGCCGCCGGGGCCGTAGCCCTCATAGCGCACTTCCTCGTAATTCACCCCCTCCAGCGTGCCCGCGCCGCGTTTCGTCGCGCGCTCGATGGTGTCGCGCGTCATGTTTTGCGCCAGCGCCTTGTCTATGGCGTGGCGCAGGCGCGGATTGGTGGCCGCATCGCCTCCGCCCATGCGCGCCGCGACGGTGATCTCGCGGATCAGTTTGGTGAAAATCTTGCCCCGCTTGGCGTCCTGCGCGCCCTTGCGATGCTGGATATTGGCCCACTTGCTATGCCCTGCCATACACGGTTTCCGGCTGAAAAAGTGTTAATTAGTATAACACCCGCCTGCGCCGGGCAAAGGGGCGGCAGGCTGATGCATCAGTCCAGCTTTACCTTTTCCAGATAATCGGGGACGCACACGCGCCAGCCGAAACGCTCTTCGATGTGGTGGCGCATGGCGTCGGCGGCGGCGGGTTCGCCGTGGGTGATGAAGGTAGTGCGCGGTGCGGCGTGGAAGTGTTCCAGCCAGTCGAGAATTTCTCCGTAGTCGGCGTGCGCGGAAAGATTATGCAGCGCCACCACTTCGGCGCGCAGCGGGACGTATTCGCCGAAAATCTTGATGTTCTCGGCGCCGTTCAGCATCGCCGCGCCGCGCGTGCCGCCGGCCTGGAAACCGGCGAACAAAATGGTGTTGCGCGCATCCGGCGCGAAGGTCTTGAGATGGTGCAGCACGCGCCCGCCGGTGGCCATGCCGCTGGCAGAGATGATAATCATCGGCCCGCGGCGCTGATCCAGCGCCTTGGACTCCTCCGGACTGTTGACGATGTGCGCCGCGCGGCACATGGCGTCGCACTGTGCGTCGGTGAGCCGGTGCAATGCCCGGTGCTCGTGAAAGATGCGCGTAGCGTCCGCCGCCATCGGGCTGTCCAGAAATACCGGAATGTCGGGAATGGACTGGGTGGCCTTGAGCAGATGAATGTAATACAGCAAGGTCTGCGCGCGCCCCACGGCGAAGGAGGGAATCACCATCACGCCGTTACGAGCGACAGTGCGATGGATGATCTCGGCCAGCGCAATCTGCGGGTCGGAGGGATCGTGGCGGCGGTTGCCGTAGGTGGATTCCATCACCAGGTAGTCCGCGCGCTGCACGGCGGCGGGTTCGCGCATGATGAGATCGTTGGGGCGGCCGATATCGCCGGAAAACAGCAGTGAGGTATGGCGGTCTTTCAACAGCGCGCAGCCCGAACCCAGTATGTGGCCGTTGGGTATCAGGCGCGCGCTTATGCTGCCCAGGTCAACCTCCTTGTCGAACGCAATGGGCGTGAATTGTTTCAGCGCGTGCTGCGCGTCCTCCAGCGTATACAGCGGCAGCGCCGGGCGGTGCTTGGAAGAGCCGCGCTTGTTGGCGTAACGCGCCTCTTCCTCCTGCAGATGTCCGCTGTCCGGCAGCAGGATGGCGCAGAGGTCCTTGGTCGCCGCGCTGCAATATATCTTGCCGGAAAAACCGTTTTTAATCAGCAGCGGCAGGTAGCCGCTGTGGTCTATGTGCGCGTGGGTGAGCACTACCGCGCCGATCTCTTTCGGGTCTATGGGAAACGGCGCGCGATTTCTCAGGCGCAGGTGCTTGTAGCCCTGAAACAGGCCGCAGTCCACCAATATCTTATTCTTGCCGGAACTGACCAGGTACTTGGACCCGGTCACCGTGCCGGTGGCGCCTAAAAATGTGATGTCCATGCCGGGAATCATTCTATAGCGTGTGGCATGAAAAAGCTTGATCTACATCAAGGGCCGGTTGCGATGTTTGGCTTAGCCTTATAAAAGCTCTGAATAAGTTCATCCTGAACTTCTCAGAGCACGGAAAGTGAAAAATGTGATTTTCACCTTCCTTCATGTTCAATGGCTTGACGCCTTTGAACATGGCGACGATGCTGTTTGGTGCAGGCAAAAGGTGATGCGATGAAGAATGAACCAGGGACAACCACCCACTTTCCAAGACTGGACGAGCCGGAAGAATATCTGGTGCGTATACCGGCGGGCGATGTCACGCTGGAAGGCAATCTGCATTTGACCTCGAACGCGGGCGGCATCGTGTTGTTCGCGCACGGCAGCGGCAGCAGCCGCCACAGCCCGCGCAACCGCTTCGTGGCGCGGCACCTGCAAGAGGTGGGACTGGCCACGCTGCTGTTTGACCTCCTGACCAGCGACGAGGAATTCGCCGAACGCGCCACCGGGCACTTGCGCTTTGACATCAAGATGCTCGCCAGGCGGCTCGCGCAAGTGACCGATTGGCTGCGGCAGCAGCCACAAACGCGCACGCTCAAGATCGGCTATTTCGGCGCCAGCACCGGCGCGGCGGCGGCGCTGGTAGCGGCGGCGGATCATCCGCAGGGTGTGAGCGCCATCGTGTCGCGCGGCGGACGGCCCGACCTGGCCGGCCCCGCGCTGGCGCGGGTCAAGGCCCCGACCCTGCTGCTGGTAGGCGGCGAAGATGCCGTGGTGATTGATCTCAACAAGGAAGCGTTTGAACAATTGCAGGTGGAGAAAAAACTGGAAATCATCCC
>JAMCTV010000033.1 GCA_023381235.1 Gammaproteobacteria bacterium | reverse complement strand
GAGCCTGCCGAATTCCCTCTTCTTCGATCCGGACACGATGAAGCCGCAGGTCGCGAACCCAGGGTGGGTACGCGCGCTCGACGAGTGGAAGGCGCTGATCCCGTTCGGCCCGTCGCAGATGATGACCTTCGGATTCACCGCCAGGGCGCGCGCGATGCAGATGCGCTGGCGCTGACCGCCGGAGAATTCGTGCGGGTAGCGGTATTTCACATCCGGGGACAGGCCCACCTGTTGCAGCAGATGGTCAATGCGCGCCAGCCGTTCGCGTTCGTCGCCACCCACACGCTGCGCGATCATGCCCTCCGCGATGATGTCGGCGATCATCATGCGCGGGTTCATGGACGAGTGCGGGTCCTGGAAGATGATCTGCAACGCGCCACGCTGGGCGCGCAGCGCCTTGCCGCGCAGACTGTCCAGATCAACCGCGCCGTAATGCACGTCGCCGGAGGTGATGGGCAGCAGGCGCAGGATGCTCTTGCCCACCGTGGTCTTGCCGCAGCCCGATTCGCCCACCAGGGCCAGCGTCTGCCCGGCGCGCAACGCGAGCGACACGCCGTCCACCGCGCGCACCTCTCCCACCTTGCGCTTGAACAAACCCTTGCGGATCGGGAAATACACCTTGAGGTCTGTAACCTTGAGCAGAGTCTCGTCCATCGAGGCGCGCAGTTCAGGCGCGGCCATTTCCGCAGTGGCGCGGGTTGCAGGAACGGCAGGGCGCGGCGCATTATAGTTCGCATCATAAAGATGGCAGCGCGCCATTCCCCCTTCTGTCGCCAGCAGTGCGGGAGTTACCTCATGACAGGTCTGCCACGCGAAATCACAGCGCGGCGCAAAACGGCAGCCGGTGAAGATTTGCGTGAGCGGCGGCACCGTGCCGCGTATCACCGCCAAACCGCCCCCGCGTTGCTCGCGGCCGGGTAGTGAATCAAACAGTTTTTGCGTATAGGGATGCTTTGGCGAGGTGAAAAACTGCGCGCGCGGGGCAAGCTCCACGATTTCACCGGCGTACATGACCGCCACGCGATCAGCCATCTCCGACACCACGCCAAGATCGTGGGTGATGAGCAACAGCGCCATGCCCCGTTCTTTTTGCAGCTTGCGCAGCAGTCCCAGAATCTGCGCCTGGATAGTAACGTCCAGCGCAGTGGTCGGCTCGTCGGCAATCAGCAGTTCCGGTTCGCCGGCCAGGGCGATGGCGATCATCACACGCTGCTTCATGCCGCCGGAGAGTTGATGCGGGTAATCATGGATGCGGCGCCCAGGCTCGGTGATGCCAACCGCGTCCAATAATTCTATGGCGCGCTTTTGAGCGGGCTTTCCGCCCAAACCGTGATGCGCCTTGAGCGCCTCGCCGATCTGCACGCCCACGCTGAGCACCGGGTTCAGGCTGGTCATCGGTTCCTGGAAAATCATGGCAATGCGCCCGCCGCGTATTTCACGCATCCCGATCTCCGGCAAGCGCAGCAGGTCATGTGACGTACAGGGAAGAGCGGCAGCGAAGGGTCCTACTAATGTCGCGGCAGGCAGGACGCCGGGAGCGACATCGCGCAGCCATATCTCTCCGTGGCTGCGCGCGCCGCCGGGCAGCAGGCGCATGAGGGAGAGCGCGGTGAGCGACTTGCCGCTGCCGGATTCACCGAGCAAGGCGAAGACCTCGCCCGGCGCGATGTCGAAGCTGATGTTGTCCACCGCCCGCAGCCTGCCCCGGCTGGTTTCAAACCAGGTGCTGAGATTTCTTACGCTGAGCAACGGTTTCATAACTTTCTCAAGCGCGGATCAAACGCGTCGCGCACCTTGTCGGAGAAAAGATTTGCCGCCAGCACCAGGGTGAACATGAAGACGAAGGCCGCCAGCAACAGCCACCACACCATCGGTTCGCGCGCCATCTCCAGCCGCGCGCTGTTGATCATGTTACCCCAGCTCATGGTAGAGGGGTCCACGCCCACGCCCACATAGGAGAGCACCGCCTCGGCCAGCACCAGACCGCTGAAGCTCAGCACCATGGTGATAAGCACGATATGCATCACGTTAGGGATGAGGTGGCGCCAGATGATGACGGCGTGGCCCGCGCCGAGCGCGACGGCGGCCTGCACATAATCCAGTTCGCGCAGTTTCAGGGTTTCGCCGCGCAGCAGGCGCGCGAGCCCGGTCCAGCTGGTGATGCCCAGGATCAGGCACAAAAACAGCAGGCGCACGTCGGCGCGCAGGGCGATGGTGTCGAACTGATCGGGGTGGTTGGCCATATGCACCTGCAACATGAGTATGGCGGCGGCGATCAGCAGCACATCCGGAATGGAGTTGAGCGTGGTGTAAATATATTGCACGATGTCGTCCACCCAGCCGCGGAAGTAACCCGCCAGCACGCCCAGCATGGCGAACGGCAGCGTGACCAGGGTGGTGAGCGTGCCGATCACCAACCCGGTGCGGATGCTTTTCAAGGCGGCATAAAATACGTCTTGGCCCACTTTATCGGTGCCGAGGATGTGATAATAGCCGCTCAGCGCGGCGCTCCATGCGATGAACAAAATAATCGCGCCGGCCGTGCACAATACTACATGCCAGGGAATGCCGGTGCGGCCGCGCACGACGTCATCGAACATAAGGCGAAAAGGGTTTTTCGCACGCCATGCGAGCAGCGCGATCAACAAAACACAGACCAGCAGCCAGATCATGCCCCCCGCCAGCAGGGCGCGCAGCGAGCGCAGCAGGATGTCCCCGCCCCGCTCTGCGGCGGGGTTTTGCAGATGAGCGCCGCCGAATTGCAGGCGCGGGAACTCGCGCACTTGCGCGCCGTCCGCACGGGTGACGGTTTCCTTGGCGTATAAATAAGCAGTGAACGGGGCGGAGTAAGTTTTCTCGGCGCGGGTGCGCAGCGGCGTGGCGACGACATCCAGCACGCTCAACACCTCGGTGGAATAATCCACGCGGCCGTTGTTGGCGTCGGCCAGCGCGGGGCGAAAGTGTATTGAATCGAGCAAGGCCGGTGCGAGATACGCCAGCAGCAGCAGCAAACAGGCCATCGCCATCTTGCTGCGCATCACCTCGCGCCACGGGGCGCGCAGATGCTCCCTGCGCCGCGCGATCAGAATGAATGCGATCACCACTGCGAGCAGCAGGTAGATCAGAATGTCGGTCCACAGCGGTTCAAATTTAAAGCTCATGTCAATCTCACGCGCGGATCAACCAAGGTATAAGAAATATCGGTGAGCAACAGGCCGAGGATATACAGCACCGATCCGAGAAACACCATGGCGCGGACGATGGCGAAATCCTGGGCCTGTATCGCGTCTATGGTGTAGCTGCCGAGGCCGGGGATGCCGAAAAACGACTCCAGAATCAGGCTGCCCAGAAACAGCGTGGGCAGTATCACCACCACGCCGGTGAGAATGGGGATCATGGCGTTTTTCAGCACATGGGTGAACAGCACACGCCGCTCGGACAGGCCCTTGGCGCGCGCGGTGCGCACGTAATCCTTGCCCAACTCCTCCAGGAACAGGGTGCGGTAAAGGCGTATCCCCGAACCCAGGCCGCCAATCACGCCGACGACCACCGGCAGCGCGATGAACTTGAAGCCGTACACGCCTGCGTCGTAACCGGAGATCGGCACCAGGTGCCAAAGCTTGCCGATGAGGTATTGCCCGCCGATGATGTAAAACAAGCCGGAGACGGACATCATGATAATGCAAGTCACTCCACCCCATAGATCAATATAGGAACCGCGGAAAAACGCCAGCAGCAGGGCAAAACTGATCGCCACGCCGAGGCCGATAACCAGCGTGGGCACCGCGATGGCGAGGCTGGGCCACATGCGGGCGCTGATTTCCCCGCCGATGCTGCGGCCGTCGTCGGCGCGCCCGAACTCGAACGCGAACAGGGCCAACGACTTTTCAAAAAAGATGGTGCCGGTGATTTTCCCTACCCCGGCGGCGCCCTCATTGATAATCAGCGGTTTGTCGTAACCCCGCTCGGCCTTCCACTTTTCTATCGCCTCCTGGGTGACGCGCTTCACGCCGAGGTGCGCGCGCGCCATGTCGTCCGGGCTGTTGACGACGAAAAATAATACGAAGGTGAGCAGATTAACGCCGATCAATATCGGAATGGCGTACAGCGTGCGGCGGACTATGTAGGCGATCATGGCGCGGGGCTGCGCTCTTTGCGCAGATAGCCCAGCACGGCGGGCGCTAGGCTGAGCAACAGCACCGCCATAATGATAAACAGCGGCGTCAGATTCGGCCGGTTCCACTGTGCGCGCAGTTTGCTGCGCTGCGCAGTGTCTATGCGCGCGTACTTCAATTCGTTGTTGGCCATTTCGTTAGGCTTGGCGTTTTTGTACCAGGCGTGATACAGGCCGAACTTCTTGCGGTGCAGCCCCCACAGCAGGGGCGCATCTCCGCGCGCGATGTCCATCATTTGATTAATGATCGCCTGACGATCGGGGCCGTTGTCCATGTTCTTCATCCGTTCGAACAGTTTATTGAATTCCGGATTATCGTAGTTCGCGGCGTTTTCGCCGTTCTTTACGGCTTTGGCGTTCGGACCATAGAGCAGGAACATGAAATTCTCCGGATCGGGATAGTCGGCGTTCCAGCCCCACTGCCATATCTGGGCACTGCCCTTCAGCATTTTTTCCTGGAAGCGGTTGAAATCGGTGTTACGGATGTCGAGCTGTAAATTGAGCTTTTGGAACTGCTTGCGCAGCCAGTCCAGATAGGCCTTGTCATCCGGGCCGCTGAGCGCGGTGTCGAAATGCAGCAGCAGCGGTTTGCCAGTCTCCGCATCACGGCCGCCGGGATACCCCGCCTCGGCCAGCAAGCGGCGCGCCTGCTCCAGCGATTTACGTTGTGGCCGGCCGTTCACCCACTCATAGACATAGGGATTGATGCCCGCCTCGCCCTCGACGTGACCGAAGATGCCGGGCGGGACGATACCTTGCGCCGGGATGCCGCGCCCGTTGAGAAAGATGGAGATGAATTCTTCGTAATCCAGCGCGATGGAAATCGCCTGGCGCAGTTTGCGCGCCCGCTCGCTTAAGCCGCCCACCACCGGATCGAGCATGTTGAAGCCGATGTAGGAAATATCCGTGCCGACGCTGGTCAGCAGGCGTATGCCGCTCCCCTGCATCGCCTCGCTCACCGCGGCGTCCCCTTGTGTCGTGATGCGCACCGCCTGGTCGAAACTGTCGGAACTGATGCCGGAGGCGTCATAATAGCCTTGCAGGAATTTGTTCCAGTACGGGATGCTTTCCTTCTCCAGGCTGTACACTACTTTATCTATAAACGGCAACGGCTTGCCGGCGTCATCAAGCAGGCCGCGCGTCTGGTCTTCGGGTTCGCCTTCCGCGGGATAGGTTTCACCGTGAAAATTCGGATTACGCTCCAGCACCATGCGCTGGCTGGGATTATTCTCCGTCAGCATGTAAGGCCCGGTACCCACCGGATACCAGTCCAGCGTGATGTTTCTCTCAATCAGTCCGGCCTGTGAATAAAAACGATCCGCCTCGTGCGGCACCGGCGCGAAAAACGGCATCGCCAGCCAATACAAGAATTGCGGATATTTGCCATGCAGTTTGATGCGATAAGTATAGCGGTCTATGACCTCTGCGCCCTCCAGCGGATAGCGCACAAGGTCAAGATAAGGCTGATTGGCCGGCTCTTTGGCCGCCTTGCTCAAGGTCGCGCCATATTCTTTAAGCCCCACGATATATTCGCTCATCAGACCAAAGATCGGCGAGTGAATGCCGGGGTGGGCCAGGCGCTTGATCTGATACACATAATCCGCCGCGACCAGTTCGCGCGTGCCTTGTTGCGGAAAATCCGCCAGCGTGCGTATGTCTTCTAATTGCTCGAAGGTAAGCGCATGATAGAGATAAGTCCCGGAGGCGTCCTGCGCGAACGCAGGATGCGGCTGATAACGTATGCCGGGCTGAATGGTAACGTCGTACACGCTGTAGGCAATTCGCTCCGGCGTGGCATTCTCGGGCAGCGGGCGATTGTCCTGGTCGAGATAAACGGCCTTGGGGATGTCCCGCGCGGCCAGAGGTATCAGCGTGTAAGGCCGCCTTAAATAGTGATACTGCAAGGGCGGCTCGTAAATCTGCGCAATCAAGGCATATTCGTTTTCCACGTAGGACTGGGCCGGATCAAGATGCTTGGGGCGCTGCTCAAAAGACGAGTACAGGATATTTTGCGCGTTATCCGCCGCGGGATAGGGGTCGTTCCACGGCCGCTCGCCGCAGCCCGCGGCCAGCGCCGCGACCAGGCATAACACGAAGCGGGAACGAAATTTCATCACTGTCAAGGATACACCAAGCGCCGCACTGTTGGTTTGTTGAAAAAGGCCATGAATGGCCTTTTTCAACCCGCAAAGCAAAAAGTGATTTTTGCTTTGCTTCATTTTACAAGCACATAAACCGTGCTTGTAAAATGGCGGTACTTGCGGCGCTCTCGCATCCTGCTTCGCTTGCAAGACCAGGGCAAGCCATCTCTGGCTTGCCCGCTCGCAGCAGTGCTGCTCGCCCTCCGCCGCACGCAGGCCGTTTTTCAACAGCCTGCTATGCGCCGCGACGGATTTTAGCTACTCTATTATCCATCACACATCACATTAAGGACACTCGCATGGGATTTTTAACCGGTAAAAATGCGCTTATCGTAGGGCTGGCCAGCAACCGCTCCATCGCCTGGGGCATCGCCCAAGCCATGCGGCGCGAGGGCGCGGAACTCGCCTTCACTTATCAGAACGAGCGCCTCCAGGACAGGGTGGAGAAGATGGCCTCGGAATGCGGCTCGGTCATCACCCTGTCCTGCGATGTCGGCAATGACACCGAAATCAACGCGGTGTTCGAGCATCTGGACGACTACTGGGATCACCTCGACATCATAATCCACTCCGTGGCCTACGCCCCTTCCGAGCAATTGGAAGGCAGCTACCTGGACAGCGTCACGCGCGAGGGCTTCCTCACCGCACACGACATCAGTTCCTACAGCTTCGCAGCGCTCGCCAAGGCCGGGCGCAACATGATGCAAAACCGCAATGGCGCGCTGCTCACCTTGAGTTATCTTGGCGCCGAGCGCGTCATGCCCAACTATAACGTGATGGGCGTAGCCAAGGCCAGCCTCGAAGCCAACGTGCGCTACATGGCCGACAGCCTGGGGCCCGAAGGCATCCGGGTCAACGCCGTCTCCGCCGGGCCGATCCGCACCCTCGCCGCCTCCGGCATCAGCGGCTTCCGCAAGATGCTTGAGCACGTGGAGAAGACCGCGCCGCTGCGCCGCAACGTCACCATCGAAGACGTGGGCAACGCCGCCGCCTTCCTCTGCTCCGACCTCGCTTCCGGCATCACCGGCGAAGTGGTGTACGTGGACAGCGGGTATCACATCACGGGGATGGGGCAGCTTTAACACAGGATAACAAAAAAATGGCTCCCGCAAACATCGAATCTATCCTGCATGAACAGCGGCTGTTTCAGCCCGCGCCCGCATTCGCCGCGCGTGCGCGCATTAAAAGCATGCGGGAGCTACAGGCCCTGCAGCAGCAGGCCGCACAAGATCATGAAAAATTCTGGGCCGATCGCGCGCGTGAACAGATAAGCTGGCACAAACCCTTCACCAAAATTCTTGACAGCAGCAAGGCGCCGCATTACCGCTGGTTTGACGACGGGCTGCTCAACGTTTCCTACAACTGCCTGGACCGGAATCTCAAAGACAAGGCCCACAAAACCGCCATTATCTTCGAGGGCGAACAGGGCGACGTGCGCCGCGTGACTTACGCTGAATTGCACCGCGAAGTCTGCCGTTTCGCCAATGCGCTCAAGGCCAATGGCGCGCTGCTCACCTTGAGTTATCTTGGCGCCGAGCGCGTCATGCCCAACTATAACGTGATGGGCGTAGCCAAGGCCAGCCTCGAAGCCAACGTGCGCTACATGGCCGACAGCCTGGGGCCCGAAGGCATCCGGGTCAACGCCGTCTCCGCCGGGCCGATCCGCACCCTCGCCGCCTCCGGCATCAGCGGCTTCCGCAAGATGCTTGAGCACGTGGAGAAGACCGCGCCGCTGCGCCGCAACGTCACCATCGAAGACGTGGGCAACGCCGCCGCCTTCCTCTGCTCCGACCTCGCTTCCGGCATCACCGGCGAAGTGGTGTACGTGGACAGCGGGTATCACATCACGGGGATGGGGCAGCTTTAACACAGGATAACAAAAAAATGGCTCCCGCAAACATCGAATCTATCCTGCATGAACAGCGGCTGTTTCAGCCCGCGCCCGCATTCGCCGCGCGTGCGCGCATTAAAAGCATGCGGGAGCTACAGGCCCTGCAGCAGCAGGCCGCACAAGATCATGAAAAATTCTGGGCCGATCGCGCGCGTGAACAGATAAGCTGGCACAAACCCTTCACCAAAATTCTTGACAGCAGCAAGGCGCCGCATTACCGCTGGTTTGACGACGGGCTGCTCAACGTTTCCTACAACTGCCTGGACCGGAATCTCAAAGACAAGGCCCACAAAACCGCCATTATCTTCGAGGGCGAACAGGGCGACGTGCGCCGCGTGACTTACGCTGAATTGCACCGCGAAGTCTGCCGTTTCGCCAATGCGCTCAAGGCCAATGGCATCAAAAAAGGCGACCGGGTGGTGATTTACATGCCCATGGTGCCGGAGATGGTCATCGCCATGCAGGCGTGTGCGCGCATCGGCGCAATTCATTCGGTCGTGTTCGGCGGCTTCTCCGCGCAATCGCTGCAAGACCGCATTGAGGACGCCGGGGCGAAGATGCTCATCACCGCCGACGGCGGCACACGCGGAGGCAAGATCATAGAACTGAAATTGGCCGCCGACCAGGCGCTGGCCAAAGGCTGCTCCACCATTGAGTCCGTCATTGTCTTAAAGCGCAGCGGCCAAACCATTCCCATGCAGAACGGGCGCGATGTGTGGTGGGATGATGTCGTAAAAAACGTTTCCGATCAGTGCGAGCCGGTGTGGGTGGAAAGCGAGCATCCGCTGTTTCTGCTCTACACCTCCGGCTCCACCGGCAAGCCGAAGGGCGTCCAGCATTCCAGCGCGGGCTATCTGCTCGGCACCATCGTCACCATGCAATGGGTGTTCGACATCCATGACGACGACATCTTTTGGTGCACCGCCGACGTGGGCTGGGTGACGGGTCACAGCTATGTCACTTACGGCCCGCTTGCGGTGGGCGCGACCATGGTGATGTATGAAGGCGCACCCACCATCCCTGATGGCGGGCGCTTCTGGGACATCTGCCAGCGCCATAAAATCACGATTTTCTACACCGCCCCCACCGCAATACGCGGCCTGATGAAACTGGGCGACGACATCCCCGCCAAATATGATTTATCGAAGCTGCGCTTGCTCGGCACCGTCGGCGAGCCCATCAATCCCGAAGCCTGGATGTGGTATCACACACACATCGGCCATGAGCGCTGCCCCATCACAGACACCTGGTGGCAGACCGAAACCGGCGCACACCTCATCGCCCCCATCCCCGGCGCCGTAGCCACCAAGCCCGGCTCCTGCACCCTGCCCCTGCCCGGCATCGCGGCGGACGTCGTGGACGAAGAAGGCAACAGCATTACCGCGCCCAACCAGGGCGGCTATCTCGTCATCAAAAAACCCTGGCCGTTCATGCTGCGCACCATCTGGGGCGATGAGCAGCGCTACCTGGACACCTACTGGAAGAAATTCAACAACAAGTACTACGTCGCGGGCGACACCGCGCACAAAGACGAAGACGGCTACTTCTGGATCATGGGCCGCGCCGACGATGTGCTGAAGGTTTCCGGCCACCGCCTCGGCACCATGGAGATCGAATCGGCCCTCGTCGCCCACCCGCGCGTCGCCGAGGCCGCCGTGGTCGGCAAACCTGATGAGGTCAAAGGCGAAGCCGTATTCGCCTATGTCGTATTGCGCGGCGCACGCCCCGCGGGCGGCGTGGACGAAGCGCTCACCAAAGAACTGCGCGCCTGGGTCACCGAACAAATCGGCCCCATCGCCCGCCCCGACGACATCCGCTACGCCGACAACCTCCCCAAAACCCGCTCCGGAAAAATCATGCGCCGCCTGCTGCGCTCCATCGCCGCCGGCGAGGCCATCACGCAAGACACCTCGACGCTGGAGAACGAGGCGATATTGTTACAGTTGCGGGGGAAGGCGTGATAATTGATGCCCTCAATCACGTCATTTAGGCCATCTATTCCTAGTTCGGTCTCTTCATCATGAGTGACGAAAATCCTATAGCGAAGCTTGGCGACCTCTCAAAGCCGGCTACTGTTCTAATCGAGAAGATCTCGGAGGCGGTGGGCGGGGTGTTCAAGCCATACCAAATTGTCCGCGTCGCGAAAGCAGAAGCAGAAGCAGGTCGAATTCAGGCCGAGTCGCAGATTCAGGTTACAGACCTTCATAGACGTGCATTGCACCGCTTCCTGGAAGAAGAGGCAAAGAAGCAGTCCAACATTGAAGCTATTACACAAAACGCGCTGCCGCTGCTCAAAGACAAATCAGCACCGCAGAACGTTGCGGACGATTGGATTACGAACTTCTTTGATAAGTCACGTATCGTTTCAGACGAAGAAATGCAAAGCCTCTGGTCAAGAGTGCTTGCTGGCGAAGCAAACGCGCCAGGCGCATTCGCGAAACGTACGGTCAACCTTCTTGCTGATCTCGACAAAGAAGATGCCATTCTTTTCGTGCAACTCTGTGGCTTTTGCTGGATGATCGGAAACGTCGTTCCCTTAATCTTCGATGTACAGGAAAAAATCTACAACGATCAGGAAATCAATTTCAGCTCCTTGTCCCACCTTGAGAGTCTTGGGCTAATTCAATTCAACCATCTCTCCGGTTTCAGACGCCTTGGTCTTCCAAAGTCAGCAACCGTCTTCTACTACGGACAACCAGCGACGCTTTCGCTTCCGAAGGATGCCGACAACGACCTAGCACTTGGCCACGTCTTCTTAACACGCGCGGGGCAACAACTTGCGCAAGTTTGCGATTCGAAGCCGGTGGACGGCTTCTTCCAGTACGTAAAGGACAAGTGGATCGCACAGTCCCTTATTCCAAAGCCGGAGAGCTCGTAGGATGGGTTGAGTGCAACCCTGTAGGGCGCAATAGCGCAGCGTATTGCGCCGGATACTGTGATGGATATACATTCGGCGGGCTACGCTTCACTAACCCGCCCGACTAGACTGTAAAGTGGATACGAAACAGCAAAATCTAAGGTAATTAGGGCGAAACGTAACCAAAATAGAGTTTAATGAAGCGTTTAAACAGATTCTCTTTCCGGTGGTTGTAGCGGTACTCGATTTCCTTAAGATA
>JAMCTV010000032.1 GCA_023381235.1 Gammaproteobacteria bacterium | reverse complement strand
CGGCACCCGGCTTTCCGGCAAGCCGTCCTCCACGATCGGCTTCGAGAAGCGCTTTAATCTCGGGCTCAAGGTCACGAATAAAGACGAATTCATGAAGCTGCTCATGAGCGAGATCCCGCCGCGCCCAGCCGAGTTGGACCGGATGGTGGCCGCCAACATCGCGGCCTGAAGTGCCCAAAACGAGAACCGTCATGCACGCCACGCACCACGGCCATGAAGCGTTCGCCGGTTACCGCCACGGGATCCGCGACAACCTCGCGCAGTTTCTGCACCAGTTGGTGCAGGTGTTTCTGGTGGGTTTGACACTCGGGATGATGCGCACCGTGGTGCCGGCGCTCGCCGAGGCCGAGTTCGGCGTGCCCAAGGGTTCGTTCCTGCTGCTCATGGCGTTCGTGGTAGCTTTCGGTTTCGTCAAGGGCACGCTCAACTTCGTGGCCGGGCGGTTCTCGGAGCGGCTCGGGCGAAAGACTGTGCTGCTGCTCGGGTGGGCCTCGGCGGTGCCGATCCCGTTCATGATCCTGTATGCGCCGAGCTGGGGTTGGATCGTCGCCGCGACCATGCTGCTCGGCGTCAACCAAGGCTTCACCTGGTCGATGACCCAGACCGCCAAGCTCGACATCACGCGCGCCGATCAGCGCGGGCTCACGATGGGGCTCAACGAGTTTTCGGGTTATGTCGGCATGGCCGTCGCCGGGATCGTCACTGGCTATCTCGCCACCGCGCTTGGCCCACGGCACGGCCTGTTCGTGTTCGGTGCGGTGGTGATCGTGCTCGCGTTGGTATTGACCGCCTTGTGGGTCAAGGAAACGCTCGCTTGGGCGCACGCGGAGGGTGCACGCCATGCGGCCGGCAAGGCGACCGGCCCGAAGCCGCGCTTCCTGAAGAACATCTCCGATCAACCCACGACTTGGGAAGTGTTCATGCTCATGAGTTGGCGCGACAAGCGCATGGCGGCCTTGAGTCAGGCCGGTCTGGTCGAGAAGTTCGTCGATGCACTGATCTGGGTAGTGTATCCGGTTTATCTCTACGAACGCGGCTTGAGCCTCGCCAACATCGGATGGGTAGTGGGCGTGTACGGCTTCGTGTGGGGCGGCTCGCAGTTCTTCACCGGCCGGCTCTCCGACCACATCGGCCGCCAGAAGCCGATCGTGTGGGGCATGTGGACCTGCGGCGCCGGCGTGGGGCTGATGCTGCTCGATGAACACGTCGCCTGGTGGTCGTTCTCCGCGGCCGTGACCGGCTTCGGTATGGCGCTGCTCTATCCGAACCTCTCCGCGGCGGTCGCCGACATTGCGCATCCCAGCTGGCGCGGCTCGGCGATCGGCATCTACCGCTTCTGGCGCGACCTCGGCTACGGCATCGGCGCACTGCTGCTCGGACTCGTCGCGCACCTGAGCGGCAGGCTCGAATCGGGGCTGTGGTTCGTCGCGATTGCGATGGCGTTGTCCGGGCTCGTCGTGCAGCTTTGGAGCGAGGAAACACACCCGCGGCTCAATCCGGCCGAGTGACAGTCCCGGGTTGAGACCGCCTCAACGGACACCCTGCGGAACTGAATGAGGAGATCGAACGATGATGGGCGACATGGGTAGTTTCGGATGGTTCGGACCGGGGTTCGGTTGGTTCTTCATGATCCTGGTGTGGGTGCTTGTGATTGTCGGGGTCGTGGCGCTCATCAAGTGGCTGGCCTGGTCACCGATCCAGCGCGGCGAGACGCCGCTCGAGATTCTCAAGGCGCGCTATGCGCGCGGGGAAATCGGCAAGGAGGAGTACGAACGGATGCGGCGCGAGTTGCAGGAGTAGCTCCATCGCACCCCGAGGCGTACGCGACGTGGACAAGCCGCGCAATCTCGCCAAATCGGTTACTGTGGAGTAACTTTATTTGGCTTAAGAAACTCTGAAAAAGTCATCCATGACATTTTTCAGAGGCGAAAAACGAAAAATGTGATTTTCGTTTTTCTTCATTATTCAATCGCTTGATGCGATTGAATAATGGCGATACATCCCTGTATTGCAGGAACCTCCCGGCTTAATCAGAGCTTCACTCAGAGTTTCTCTAAGCGGCGTGCGGAAAGCCATGCGTCGCTCCATTTGAACAGAAGCATCCCGGCCAGCATGGAGACGACGAACACGACTGTGTTCGGGACTAGGCCGGGCAGCGCGGCCAGCGCCGGGCCGGGGCAGTAGCCGCTTAGGCCCCAGCCTATGCCAAATAATACGCTGCCGGTAATCAGGCGTGCATCTATTTGTTTGGCGGTGGGGAGTGAGAATTTTTCCGCCAAGAGCGGCGCGCGGCGTTGGGTGATCCAGCGGTAGCACAGGAAATACACCAGTGTGGCGCTCGCCATCACCAGCAGCAGGCTGGGGTCCCAATCGCCTGTTACATCCAGAAACGCGATGATTTTTATTGGTTGTGTCATGCCCGCGATACCCAGTCCCACAGCGAACAGGATGCCGAGCACAAATGCAGCAATGGATAATTTCATAATACGTGGCGCACGATAAATACGGTGAGTATGGCGCTGGCCATGAATGTGGTCACGGCGGCGAAGGAGCGCGGCGACAGGCGCGCGATGCCGCACACGCCGTGACCGCTGGTGCAGCCGCTGCCGAGGCGCGTGCCGTAGCCCACCAGCAGTCCGGCGACGGCGTAGGTGATGAATGAATAATCAGACGGCAGGGCAAGCGTCTGCGGATAGAACCACAGCAGGCCCAGCCCGCCCGTGAGCAGGCCGGCGATAAACGCGCCGCGCCATGACATATCGCCACGCGGCAGATCGAGCAACCCGCCCAAAATCCCGCTGATGCCTGCGATGCGTCCGTTGAATAATAACAGGCCGGCCGCGGCGAGTCCGATGAGTAGGCCGCCGAGCGCGGCGCTGAGGGGTGTGAAGTTTTCCATTTAAAATCTCCCGCGCAGCATGCCGTGCCAGTAAAGCGCGGGCAGTACATATTTCTTGAGCAGATACATACTAAGCCGCTCTTTCGACTGGTTGAAGGGAAAGGTTTCCTTGGGATTAAGATCGTAGTCGAATTCAGCCAGTATCAGTTTTCCGTATCCGGTGACCAGCGGGCACGAGGTATAACCGTCATAACGCCCGCTGAGCGGTTCGTTGCGCATCGCCGCAAGCAGGTTTTTGACCAGTACCGGGGCTTCCTGACGCACCGCGGCGGCGGTCTTGGAGGTGGGCAGGCTGCTTGCATCGCCCAGGCTGAACACATTAGGGTAGCGCGGGTGGCGCATCGTGTATTTATCCACCTCCACCCATCCGGCCTCGTTGGCGAGCGGACTCTTTTTGATGAAGTCCGGCGCGCTCATGGGCGGCGTGACGTGAATCATCTGGTAGGGCACGACGGTAGTGGCGCCGTTATCCAGGTTTTGAAACACGGCCTCCTTGCTGTGCGCGCGCAGCTCGATCAGATTCTGCCGGAACAGGGTTTCGATGCCGCGCCGCGCGACGATGCCGTTCAGCGCCGCCGCGTATTTCGCCACGGCGAAGATTCCGGGCGTTGCGCTGGCGAAGATCACGCGCGATTTGCCGCGCACGCCGTGTTTGCGCAAATAATCCTCGGCCAGGTACATGATCTTCTGCGGCGCGCCGGCGCACTTGATGGGCGGCGGCGGCATGGTGAAGATCGCCGTGCCGCCCTGGAAGCCGCGCAGGAACTCCCAGGTTTTGTCCACGTGCTGATACGAGTAATTGCTGCAAATGCCCTGTGTGCCCAGGTTTTCCTTCAGACCCTTGATCTTGTCCCAGTCAATTTGCAGGCCGGCGGCGACCACGAGATAGTCGTAACCGATTTTCTTGCCGGTCTGGGTGAGCAAAAAATTCTCTTGCGGATGAAATTCCGTCACCGCGTCCTTGAGCCATGTCGCGCCGCGCGGAATCAGTGACGAGGTAAGGCGCGCGCTGCGCTCCTTGGGAAATACGCCGCCGCCCACCAGGGTCCAGAGCGGTTGATAATAGTGGGTCTCGGAGGGCTCGATGACGGCGACGTCAGGATTTTTCAGTGCGCGGCACATACGCGCCGCTACGCTGATGCCCGCGCAGCCTCCGCCAACAATGACGATACGATGATGTATGGTTTGCATATCATACCTCCATAGTCTGCCAGGAAATCTCTGAATACATCGGAGGTTCCTTAAATACCCGGCAGGCTCCAGGCGATGGGTATCTCCTGATATACCAACCAGGCGGCGATGACCATCATAAACCAGGCAAAGGCCTTTTTCAGGCGCTGCACCGGCAAACGCCGGCTCAAGGCATGGCCGAGAAACGTACCGGCGATGGCGAACCCGGTCACGCTGAGTACCAGCGTGTAATTTATTTCGATGCCGTGCGTGCTGTGCCCCGCGTAGCCGGCCAGGGTGTTCAACAGTATCACCAGCAGCGAAGTGCCCACGGCCTCGCGCATGGGCATGCAGTACAGCAGCACCAGCGCCGGCACCACGATGAATCCTCCGCCCGCGCCGATCAGCCCGGTGAGCGCGCCCACCAGCAGCGCGTCGCGCGCCACTTTTGCGCGGCTCGGCGCGCACGCTTCGGTTTTTTCCACCCCTGCGGAGGGCGGACGCAGCAGCATCAGCGCAGTGCCGACCATGACTCCGGCGAGCAGCAAGAGCAGCAGGCCGGAGGGTAGATAGCCCGCGGCAAAACCGCCGGCATAAGCGCCCAGCATGCCTGCGCCGCCGAACAGTAAACCCACGCGCCAGCGCACATTACCGTGGCGCGCATGTTGCACCAGCGCCACGGCGGCGGTGAGCGCCACCACCAGCAGCGAGGCGCTGATCGCTTCCTGCGCGCTCAAGTCCTCGTACACCAGGAGTGCGACGGTGAGCAGCGAACCGCCCGCGCCGAACACGCCGAGCGTAAGCCCGATCAAAAGCGCAAGCAGCGGTGTAAGCAGCACTATCCCTGGACCAACCCCGGTTCGCGTCCGCAGGCCTGATTGGCGGGCAGGGCGCGGTCCATCTGTTTCGGGTAGGGCAGCTTCAAGTCGCGCATGATCTGAATAAACTCCGCCCGCGTCTTGCCGCCACCGAGACGCACGTTCTTCGCCATCTCCTGCTTGATGGTCGAGACGGTGTTGCCGTTGTAGTCGTGCGCCGGATACACCAGCGTGTCGGGCGGCAGGGAGAATAATTTTTTGTGTACGCTGTCGTACAAGCGGCTTGAGTCGCCCTGCTGAAAATCGGTGCGGCCGCAGCCGCCGATGAGCAGCGCGTCGCCGGTGAACACACGGTCGCCAACCACGTAGGACACGTCGGCGTCGGTGTGGCCGGGAGTGTGGCGCACCTCAATTTCGATATCTACGAGTTGCAGTTGCACGCCATCGGTCACCAGCAGGTCGGCGCACTCTGCGCCCGAGTCGCGGTGCACCACGCTCTTGCTGCCCAGCCTCTCGCGCAACAAGGCAGCGCCGGTGACGTGATCGGCGTGGACGTGCGTCTCCAGGGTGTAGATGAGGTTTAATTGCAAATTCTTGAGGAGCTGGATATAGGTATCCACCTCTTCTGCTACCGGGTCTATTAGCAGCGCCTGAAAAAGGCCTTTGCCTGGTTTATG
>JAMCTV010000031.1 GCA_023381235.1 Gammaproteobacteria bacterium | reverse complement strand
CACGCAGTTCGGCCAGGACGGGGCGCAGATCAAATGGCTCGCGCCCACCGATGCCTTTCTTGAATTCGGCGCGGAGCTGGGCCGGGGTGAGGCCTTTCCGGGCAGCACGCGCAATGAAAACGGCATCGGCGCATACAGCCTGTTCGCGCACACCGGAGGCGATATAGGCGCCAGCCACAGTTGGCGCGGCGGACTGTCGTGGCTAAACCTCTCGCCCGAAAACCGCGAGTACACCGACACCAACCTTGCGGGCGCGGAAGTCACCAATGCCTTCAGCGGCGACAGCCGTTTGTGGCTGGCGGACTTCGTGTGGAAATACGCACCGGGCGGAATACGCACCGCCTTTACCTTGCAGGGTGAATATTTCCAGCGCGATGAGGGCGGACAACTTACTTATGACACAGCGGGGGCGGCAATCACGGACGGCTATTCCTCGTCGCAACGCGGCGCTTATCTGCAAGGCGTGTATCAATTCCTGCCGCGCTGGCGCGTGGGATTACGCGGCGACTGGCTGAGCAGCGGCAGCGTGGATTACGCCGCCAACAACGCCAATCTCGCGCGCCCGGACTATAACCCCTCGCGTTACACGCTGATGCTCGATTACTCGCCGAGCGAATTCAGCCGCTTGCGCCTGCAGCTTACGCGCGATGAGTCACGCGAGGACGCCGCGGACAATCAACTCTATCTGCAATACATCATGAGCCTGGGCGCGCATGGCGGGCATAAATTTTAAGGAGTAGAAAATGAAAAAATGGTTATCGGCATGGATATTCAGTCTCGCAATGCTTGTTCATCCCGCACACGCGGCCTTGAATATTCTGGCCTGCGAACCGGAATGGGCCAGCCTGGCCGGGGAATTGGGCGGCGACCTGGTCGAGGCAGCCAGCGCCACCACCGCCTTGCAGGACCCGCATCGCATAGAAGCGCGACCGAGCCTGATTGCCAAGGCGCGTAACGCGCAACTGGTCGTGTGCACCGGCGCGGAGTTGGAGGCCGGCTGGCTGCCGCTGTTGTTGCAGCAGTCCGGCAATCCCGCGATACAACCCGGCGCGGCGGGTTATTTTACGGCGGCCGATTACGTCACGCTGCTGGAAACGCCCGCAACGGCGGATCGCGCGCAGGGTGACGTGCACGCGAGCGGCAATCCGCACATCCAGACCGATCCGCGCAATATCGCGCGCGTCGCGGCGGCGCTGGCCGGGCGTCTGGCGCAACTCGATCCGGCGCACGCGGAGGAATATCAGCAGCGCTACGCGAAATTCTCCGCGCGCTGGAGCGCCGCCATTGCCCGCTGGGAGCAACAGGCCGCTCCGCTTAAAGGCGTCCGCATCGTGGTGCAACACAAGTCCTGGGTCTATCTCACGCGCTGGCTGGGCCTGATCGAGAGCGCCACGCTGGAGCCGAAGCCCGGCGTGGAACCGGGCGCGGCTTACCTCGCGCAGGTGTTGAACGGTTTACAGCAACAGCCCGCCGCCCTGGTGTTGCGCGCGGCGTATAACGATGCGCGCCCTTCCGATTGGCTGGCCGGACGCACGCCTATTCCGGCGGTGGTGCTGCCCTTCACCGTGGGCGGCAACGAACAGGCGCAGGATTTGTTCAGCCTGTTCGACGACACCGTGCAGCGCCTGCTGACGGCCATAAAATGAACCTGGACCAGGCAAGTCTCAGCATCATCCTCCCCGCCTTGTGCGCTGGCCTGCTGGTGCTCGCCACCCACGTGCCGCTCGGCATGCAGGTGCTGGCGCGCGGCATCGTGTTCATTGATCTCGCCGTCGCGCAGGTGGCCGCGCTCGGCGTGATACTGGCGTATTCAGCAGGGTGGAATCCGCAAGGCTGGCAGGTGCAGCTTGCCGCGTTCGGCGCCGCGCTGGCCGGCGCCTGGCTGCTGGTCTACACCGAACGGCGCTGGCCGGAAGTGCAGGAGGCGCTGATCGGCGTGCTGTTTGTGCTGGCCGCGAGCGCAGCGATTTTGGTGCTCGCCAACAATCCGCACGGCGGCGAACAACTTCGAGATTTACTCGCAGGACAAATACTGTGGGTGAACTACGCCCAGTTGCTTCCACTCGGCGCGCTTACCCTTATCATCCTCGCCTTGTGGTTCGGACTGCGCGCACGCCTGGGCCGGTTTGGATTTTATACCCTGTTCGCCTGCGCGGTGACGGCCTCGGTACAGTTGGCCGGAGTCTATCTGGTGTTTACCAGCCTCATCATCCCCGCGCTCGCAGTGCGCCGCTACCCTGAAAAAAACCGCCTGCTTGCGGGTTACATCCTGGGCGCGGCAGGTTACGCCGCAGGACTGCTCGCCTCGGCGCAGTTTGACCTGCCTTCCGGCGCACTCATAGTGTGGAGCCTCGCCGTGCTGGGCGTCATCGCTTACGGGGCGCGTGCATTTAAGAACCTGGTTCAGTAATGGCTGTGGGTATCGTCTGCGGCCTCGTCTTTATCCAGCGGCCACAGTAAATGCGCGTCCAGCATTAAGCGGTAGCGTGCCTCTCGCGCGCTAAGTGTTTACCGGGCCGGTAATCGCGCTCTCAGTCCGTTCGCCACCGCCAGAAGTTCGCTTGCCTCGTGCACCAGCACCGTCACCGCCACGCCGAGAATGCCGGCGACGGCGAGCGGGATTATCGCGGCGAGCACCGCGATGGAGAAGACGATATTCTGCGCGCTCACCCGCCGCGCCTTGCGTCCGAGGCGCAAAGCCTCCTCCACCTTGAGTAGATCGTCGGCCATGAGGGCCACGTCTGCGGCCTCGATGGCCGCGTCGCTACCGGCGACACCCATGGCCATGCCGCAGGTGGCGGCGGCGAGTGCCGGGGCATCGTTCACGCCGTCACCGACCATGAGCACGGCGCCGTGCTCGCGTTCCAATTGGCCCACGGCGCGCACCTTGTCCTCCGGCTTGAGATCCGCCCACACGTCGTCAATGCCGAGCGTGCGCGCAAAGGCCTGAGCGGTTCGAGCGTTGTCGCCGGTCAACATCACGGTGCGCAACCCGAGCGCGTGCAGCGCGGCGATGGCCTGCTTGGCCTCGGCCCGTACCCGGTCCTGAAGCGCGAGCAGGCCGCGGATGCCCGCCGCTGTTCCGACCAGCACAACGGTCTTACCCTCTTCCTGCAGCCGGGCGATTTGCGTTTGCACCGCACTTAAATCGGCGCCCTGGCCTTCAAACAACGTGGGATTGCCCACGTACCACGCCTGTCCCTGAACCAGACCCTTGGCGCCGGCGCCATG
>JAMCTV010000030.1:2163-4169 GCA_023381235.1 Gammaproteobacteria bacterium | reverse complement strand
CATTGAGCATGATGCCCCAGCGCATGACACGCGCAACCGTGCGGTATTCGCCACGGAAGGCATATTGCAGAATTTTTCCGCGGAACTGGGCGCGCCTGGCGGCAATTTGCAGTACTATAAGGCGAGTTACCGCCACCAATGGTTGCATCCGCTGGGCACGCGCTGGGGCATCATGCTCAATGGCGATGCGGGTTATGGAGACAGCTACGGCGATACCACGGAGCTCCCGTTCTTCGAGAACTTCTACGGCGGCGGTCCGCGCTCGGTGCGCGGCTTCAAGGAAAACAGCCTGGGTCCGCGCAGCGCCTCCACCACCCGGGCGCTGGGCGGCAATATGCGACTGGTGGGCAACGCGGAATTGATTTTCCCCGCGCCGTTTGTCAGGGACAGCAAGAGCGTGCGCCTGAGCGGGTTTGTGGACGCGGGAGGTGTATTCAGCAATCAAACCGGTTATGATTCCGACGGGTTCCGCTATTCCACCGGCGTGAGCGGCCAGTGGTTATCGCCGCTCGGTGCATTGACCGTCAGCATCGCTGTGCCGCTGAATGACAAGGCAACGGACGAAACACAGGTATTCCAGTTTACTTTTGGCGCACCTTTCTGATTTAGGAGTCGAAACTTGAAACGATTGTTATTGATCCTGTTGATTGGATTTTGTTCGGCGGCGGTGGGCGCCGAATTGAAGGTAGGCTTTGTAAATACCGACAAGATATTGGAGGAGTCGCCGCAAGCCAAGGCGGCGGACGAGCGCCTGAAGAAGGAGTTCACGGCGCGCGACAAGAAGCTCATCGAGACCCGGAAAGAGATCAGGACGCTGGAGGAAAAGCTCGCCAAGGATGCGGCGGTAATGAGCGAGACGGAGCGCATGAAGGCGGAGCGTGACATTATTTCACGCAAACGCGATGTGAAACGCGCACAGGATGAATTTGACGACGACTTTAATCTGCGCCGCAATGAAGAATTGAGCAAGGTGCGGAAAACCGTGTTTGACGCCATCGTGGCGCTGGCCAAACAGGATAGCTTTGATCTGATCCTGAGCGGCGGCGTGGTGTTCGCGGCGGAGCGCGTTGACATCACGGACAAGGTGCTGGAGCGCCTCAAGAGTTCTGCCGCCGGCGGCGCCGCGAGCGGCGGCACGGCCGGTTCCAAACCCTGAGAACCTGTTCAGGCTCGTTGTGAGCGGCTGTCAGCCTGGGACGGACGGAGCGCAGGAACCGGAGTTTACATGCAAGTAAATGAGGATTCCGAGCACCGTACAGCCCAGGATCACAGACGCGCAGCAGAGCCTGAACAGGTTCTGATATGAGCGTGGCAAGATGGCCTATACCCTGGCAGAGCTGGCGCGCCATATCGGTGCGGAGTTACAAGGCGATCCCTCCTGCCTGATTCGCGCCGTCGCAGGACTGCAGCAGGCCGGGCCGGGCGATGTGAGTTTTCTCGCCCATACCCGCTACCTTAAGTACCTTGCCGCTACCCGCGCCTCGGCAGTGATACTGGATGCTGCGCACCGCGCGCAATGTCCGGTGCCCGCGCTGGTGGTGGAAAATCCGCTCCTGTCCTACGCCCATGCCGCGGCGCTGCTCTATCCCGAAGCCATGCCCGCGCCCGGCACTCACCCCAGTGCCGTTGTCAGCGCCGAGTGCCGTATCCACGCCAGCGCCTCGGTGGGGGCGCAGTGCGTGGTGGAGCAGGGCGTGGAGATCGGCGCCAACGCGGTAATAGGCCCGGGTTGCGTGATAGGCCGCGACTGTGTGATCGGCGAGGGCAGCCGCCTGTTGGCGCGCGTTACGCTGCGCCACGGCACGCGCATCGGCAAGCGCGCGCTGATACATCCCGGCGCGGTGATCGGCAGCGACGGTTTCGGCCTCGCGCCGGACCATGGCGCCTGGATCAAGATACCTCAACTCGGCGGGGTGCAGATCGGAGATGACGTGGAGATCGGCGCCAACACCACCATAGACCGCGGCGCGCTGGAAGACACCGTGATCGAGGACGGCGTCAAGCTC
>JAMCTV010000030.1:0-2077 GCA_023381235.1 Gammaproteobacteria bacterium | reverse complement strand
GCGCGGGCATTAACGGCCATATCGAAATAGCGGATGACGTGATTATTACCGGCATGGCGATGGTGACGAAATCCATCACCAGGCCGGGCGTGTATTCCTCCGGCATCCCGGCGCAGGAGAACGCGCGGTGGCACAGACAGGTCGTACGCCTGCGCCAGCTGGACGACATCGCTGAGCGCCTGAAAAATCTGGAAACCCGTTTACAGGAAAAATAAATGTCAACCACTCTGGATATCTACCAGGTGCTCAGGCTCCTGCCGCACCGTTACCCGTTCCTGCTGATAGACAAGGTGTTGTCGTATACGCCCGGTCAGTCGCTCATCGCGCTCAAGAATGTGACCTATAACGAGCCGTTCTTCCCCGGACATTTTCCGCAGCGTCCGGTGATGCCCGGCGTGCTGATCGTGGAGGCGATGGCGCAGGCCACAGGGCTGCTGGCCTATGCCGACAGCCGGGTTCAACCCGCCGATCAGGGCCTATACTATCTGGTCGGCATAGACGATGCGCGCTTCAAACAGCCGGTGCAGCCGGGCGATCAACTCATCATCGAGGTGGTGCTGGAGCGCAACATGCGCGACGTGTGGAAATTCAACGGTACAGCCAAGGTGGGCGGCAAGCTGGCGGCGAGCGCCACCATCCTGTGCGCGCGGGAAAAGCGAAGTTGATTGACGCGCGCGCGGTGATTGCCCAGGACGCCGGAATTGAAGACGGCGTCACGGTCGGGCCTTACAGCGTCATCGGCTCCGGCGTCGAGATCGGAGCGGGGACCTGGATCGGCCCGCACGTCGTCATCAACGGCCCCACACGCATCGGGCGCGACAATAAAATCTATCAGTTCGCCTCGCTGGGCGATGCGCCGCAGGACAAAAAGTACGCGGGAGAAAACACCCGGCTTGAGATCGGCGACCGCAACGTGATCCGCGAATACTGCACCATCAACCGCGGCACGGTGCAGGACAAGGGCGTCACCCGCATCGGCAACGACAACTGGATCATGGCCTATGTGCACATCGCGCACGACTGCGTGATCGGCGATCAGACCATCTTCGCCAACGCCGCGTCGCTTGCGGGCCACGTCACGGTGGGCGATTACGCCATCCTGGGCGGCTTTACCCTGGTGCACCAGTTTTGCGTGATCGGCGCGCACTGCTTCTGCGGCATGGGCAGCGTGATCTCCATGGACGTGCCGCCCTATGTCATGGTCTCCGGCCACCCCGCCCAGCCGCACGGCATCAACAGCGAAGGTTTGAAGCGGCGCGGCTTCAGCAACGGGGCGTTGCGCGCGCTGCGCGAGGCGTACAAGCTCATCTATAAATCCAACCTTACGCTGAGCGAGGCGCGCGAACAGATCGCGGCCAAAGCCGCTGAGCACCCAGAGTTGGCATTGCTTGTACGTTTTCTGGAGCAGAGCCAGCGCGGGATAGTCAGATGAGAGAAAAGAGGCAAGAGAAAAGAGAAAAGGAGAAGCAGCGCTACTTTTCTCTTGCCGCTTTTCTCTTGTCTCTGTAGTTAAATGCGAATTGGCATTGTCGCTGGCGAGGCATCGGGTGATTTACTGGCCGCGGGGCTGATGCGCGCCATGCAGGCGCGTGTGCCGGATGTTCAATTCGAAGGCATTGCCGGACCACGCATGATACAGGCGGGCTGCAAGGCGCTTGCCCCCGCTGAGCATCTGGCGGTGATGGGATTGTTTGAGGTGCTGGGGCGTTATCGCGAATTGCGCGCGCTGCGCGCCGAGATGGCGCGCCATTTTATCCGCCACCCGCCCGATGTGTTTATCGGCGTGGATGCACCGGATTTCAATCTCGGGCTGGAACACGCGCTGCATGAGGTCGGCATAGCCACGGTGCATTATGTCAGCCCTTCGGTGTGGGCCTGGCGCCAATACCGCATTAAAAAGATCGCGCGTTCCGTGGACCTGATGCTGACCCTGTTTCCGTTCGAGGCCGAGTTCTATAAGCGCCATAAAGACACACCGGTGCCGGTGTGTTTCGTGGGCCACCCGTTGGCGGACGGTATTGCGCCGGAGGAACAGGTGGAAGAACGGCGCAGGCTGCGCGGCGAGTTCGGTTTTGAC
>JAMCTV010000029.1 GCA_023381235.1 Gammaproteobacteria bacterium | reverse complement strand
CCCATACTCAGCGCGGCGTTGTATCTGCAATTGGACCATGTGCGTGAAAATCCCATGGCGCAGGCGGCAGGCGAGAGGGAAGGGTCTTCCCCGCAGATGATGGTGCAGCGGCTGGAGCAGCGGCTGAAAGCGAACCCCGCCGACAGTGAAGGCTGGCTGATGCTGGCGCGTTCGTACAGCGTGATGCAGCGTTACGCGGACGCGCGCGAAGCCTATACCAGGGCCATGCCGCTGGTGGAAGGCAATGCCGACCTGCTGGCCGATTACGCCGAGGCCATCGTGCTCAGCCAGCCGGATCAGCGCATCACACAGCAATCAGCAGAGCTGTTCAAAAAAACCCTGCAACTCAATTCCAGTCAACCTAAAGCCTTGTGGTTTACCGGCATGGTGGCGTTTCAGAGCGGGGATTACCAGAGTGCGGTCACCATCTGGCGCCGTCTGGAAAAGCTGATACCGGATGATACGGAAGGGGTGCAGGTTATCCGGCAGGGTATCGCCGAGGCCGAGGCGCGCGCCGCGCGAGGCGCTGCGGCCAGGCAAGCACCATAATCGGGGGGCGCATATATGGAACTGTACGAGACAGAACAGCAACAGATTGAAGCCATAAAAAAATGGTGGAAGGAAAACGGCAAGGCGGCAAGCGCCGGGGTGGTGATCGGCCTTGCTGTCGTGTTTGCCCTGTGGGCCTGGCGTGACCATAACAAAAGCCAGGCCGAAGCCGCCTCGGCGGAGTACCAGCAATTGATCGTGGAGCTGGAGCAGGACAAGCAGGAGGCCGCGGGGCAGCGCGCCGCGCGCATCCAGGGTCAATACGCGCGCACGCCTTATGCCGTCCTGGCCGCATTGGCTCAAGGCAAGATCAAGCTGGAGCAGGGCGACGCCGGCGCCGCACAACGGCACTTGCAATGGGCACTGGATAACGCCGCGCAGCCGGAGCTTGAGCACATTGCGCGCCTGCGCCTGGCGCGTGTGATGCTGGAGCGGGATGAAAAGAGCGCCGCTCTCAGCCTGGTTGCGTCCGTCAAGGGCGACGCCTTTGCCGCGCAATATGAAGAACTGCGCGGTGACATTCAGCTTGTAATGGACCAGCCCGCCGCGGCGCGCGCCAGCTATCAGCGCGCCCTCACCCTGCTTGCGCCGGACAGCGGGCAAAAAGCCCTGTTGCAGATGAAGCTGGACGATCTGGGTCCCCAGTGAAGCGTATATTGCGATGCGTTTGCTGATAAAACATGTACTCGTCCTCGGCGTGTTGCTGGCGCTGGCGGGCTGCGCCAAGGTTACGGATTATTTCGCCGGCAAAAGCAATGCCGAACCCCCCGCGCCGTTGCCAGCGCTGCAGGCCACGCTTGACATAAAAACCCTGTGGACCAGCCGCACCGGTTCAGGCGCGGACAAGTATTATGTGAAACTGATGCCAGCGCTGGCGAACGGCAAGATATTCAGCGCCGCGCGTGATGGCCGGGTAAGCGCATTTGACGCCGCACGGGGACAACGCCTGTGGGAGACGGATATCAAGACGTTGATCGCCGGGGGCGTGGGGAGCGGCGCGGGACTGGTGCTGGTCGGCACCAATGAAGCCGAGGTGCTGGCGCTGGATGAGAACAAAGGCAGCGTGACGTGGCGCGTGCGCGTATCGAGCGAAGTATTGTCCCCCCCGCGCGTGGCGCAAGGCGTGGTCGTGGTGCGTTGCGTGGATGGGCGTCTGTTCGGTCTCAACCCGGGGGATGGTGCGCGTATCTGGGTATACGACAGCGCGGCCCCCGCGCTCACCCTGCGCTCCACCAGCGCCCCGCTCATTGTGGATGACAAGGTGATCGCCGGTTTCGCCAACGGCAAGCTGGCGGCCGTGTCGCTGCAGGAAGGCAAGCTGCTGTGGGAAGCAGCGATTGCCGAGCCGCGCGGCCGCACCGAACTGGAGCGCCTGGTGGACATCAGCGGCGATCCGCAGGAATACGCCGGCGTGGTATATGCGGCGAGCTTCCAGGGGCGTATCGCCGCAGTGCAGGCGGACACCGGGCAATTGCTGTGGGCGCGCGACCTTTCCTCGCACGCCGGTATCGCGGTGGATGAGCGCTACGTTTACGTGACGGACGCGCAGAGCCAGGTGTATGCGCTGGACCGGCATGACGGGCGCTCGCTGTGGAAACAGGACAAGCTGCGCGCGCGTGCCCTCAGCGCGCCTGCGGCGCTGGGCGAGTATGTCGCCGTGGGCGACTTTGAAGGCTATCTGCACTGGATGGCGCGCGAGGATGGCCGCTTCGTCGCGCGCACGCGCGTGGATGACAGCGGCATTATCGCAACGCCCGTGGTTTCCGCCGATACCCTCTATGTCAATGGCAAAGGCGGCGCGCTCGCGGCGTTCAAGGTAGATACAAGATAAAAGATACAAGATACAAGCACATATCTTTTACCTTTTATCTTGTATCTGCCTCTATGAAACCCATCATCGCCCTCGTCGGCCGGCCCAATGTCGGCAAGTCCACCTTGTTTAACCGGCTCACGCGCACGCGTGACGCGCTGGTGGCGGACGTGCCCGGTCTCACGCGCGACCGCCTCTATGGCGAGGGCCGAGCCGGAGAAAAACCTTATCTGGTGGTGGATACCGGAGGCTTGGCGGCGCAGCAGGAGGGGATCGAGAGCCTGGCGGCGGAACAGACCTGGCGCGCGGTGGAGGAATCCGATCTGATTCTGTTCATGGTGGACACGCGCGCGGGATTGACCGCGGATGACCGCGACATCGCGCTGCGCCTGCGCCGCAGCGGCAAGCCGGTGATTCTCGTGGTCAATAAATGTGAGGGGTTGGAGCCGCATCAGGCGGCGGCCGAGTTTCACGCCTTGGGCATGGGAGAGCCGTGGCTCATCGCCGCGGCGCACGGCGTGGGTGTCGCGGAGTTGATGCGGCATGCGGTTACGCGTTTGCCTGAAGCAGAGAAAGCCGCGCCGGCCGAAGAGCATGGCATCAAGATCGCGTTCGCCGGGAGGCCTAACGTGGGCAAGTCCACGCTGGTAAATTGCCTGTTGGGCGAAGATCGCGTGCTGGTTTACGACGCACCCGGCACCACGCGCGACAGCATCCATATTCCGTTTGATCGCAAGGGCAAGCGCTATACGCTGGTGGACACCGCTGGGGTGCGGCGCAAGGGGCGTGTAGGCGAAGGCATCGAGAAGCTGAGCGTGCTGAAAACCCTGCAAGCCATCGAAGAGGCGCAGATAGTGGTTCTGGTGCTGGATGCGCTGCAAGGCATCAGCGATCAGGATTTGCATTTGGCCGGTTTCATCATCGAGGCGGGCCGCGCGCTGGTGATCGCGGTGAATAAATGGGACGGCGCCGATGCCGATCAGCGCGCGCTGATCAAGCGTGAACTGGAGCGCAGGCTGCCGTTTGTGAAGTTCGCCAAGACGCATTTCATCTCCGCGTTGCGCGGCGCCGGGGTGACCGATTTGTGGAATTCCATCAACCAGGGTTACGCTTCAGCGGCGAAAGATTTTTCCACCTCGCAATTGACGCGCGTATTGGAGCAGGCGGTGCAGGGCTATCAGCCGCCGCTGGTGCGCGGCCAGCGTATCAAGCTGCGTTATGCGCACCAGGGCGGCCATCACCCGCCGCGCATCGTGATCCATGGCAACCCGCCCGCGCGCCAGACGCCGCCCGCGTATCAGCGTTATCTGATGGGTTGCTTCGCGCAGGCGTTCAAATTGAGCGGAACGCCGGTGCGCCTGGATTTCACCAGCAGCGAGAATCCTTATGAAAGACGCGCAGCAGGTGTGGTGACGCCGCGCCATGCGGTAAAACGCGCGCGCAAGCCGGGCGGGAAATCAAAAGCTGGGGAGAAGGCGCGGGCAAAACCCGCGCGGGTAAAAGGCAGGAGACGCTAGCGCCAGTCTCAGTTGCCGTTCGGCTGTTCTTCGAACGGCGAGTCTTTCTTCGGCGGCGCTTGGTCGTTGACCAGGCTCTCGCGCCGCTGCAGATAGGCGTCGCGCACGAAAGCGTAGGGGTCGAGCTGGTCGTCCACGATGCGGCTCGCGGTCAACAGGCGCGCGCGCCGGTCTATCACGCGCAAGGCGACGAGCCAGTTGCGTACATCCACTTCATCGTAGTGATACAGCGGGTCGGCGTAGTAATCCGGGACCAGTCCGACCGTATCGCGCAGCGTGCTCGGTCCCAGCAGGGGCAGCACGATATACGCGCCGCCGCCCACGCCCCAGTAACCCAGGGTCTGGCCGAAGTCTTCGTTATGCGCGGTCAGGCCCATCGGCGTGGAGACATCAAGCAGTCCGCCGAGACCGAAGGTGGAGTTATAGATAAAGCGCTGCAAATCCTCCCCGCCCTGCGCGAATTTGCCCTGCAGGAAGGCGTTGAGAATCACGATGGGATAGGCGAGGTTGTTAAAGAAGTTGGATACACCGGTGCGCGCCGGCTGCGGCATGACGGCCTTGTAGCCCGTAGCAACCGGACGCAGGAGCACCTTGTCCACGCCATCGTTAAAGGCGTACATGGCGCGGTTAAACCCTTCCAGCGGGTCGGGATAGACCGGCTCCTCGTCTTCATACAGTTGCTGCGGCTGGATGCTGGCGCAGCCGCCCAGCCACACGGCGCCAAGCAGGGTCAGAAGAATCAATGGATAGCGGCGATTCATCGCTGTGTTGTTGTTTTCTTTATTATTTATCGGGAAAAGCCAAGGAGCCCTTAGCACCATAACATAGCCTAGATTCATGGAAAGTCAATATCTTTAATACGGTCTAGCAATTAACGTGCCGTTTCAGGCAAAAACAGGGCCGGGTCCACCAGGGCGCGGTTGAGGCTCACCCCCCAGTGCAGATGCGGGCCGGTGGCGCGCCCGCTCATACCCACCGCGCCGAGCGGCTCTCCGCGCTGCACCTGTTGTCCCTCATGCACGTCAATGCGGCTCAAGTGACAGTACAGGGTGATTAATCCCTGTCCGTGATCCAGAAATACCGTGTCGCCGTTAAAAAAATAATTCCCCACGCGAGCCACCTTGCCAGCCGCAGGTGCGACTACCGGTGTCCCCGGGGGGGCGGCGAAATCCATGCCGCTGTGCGGCTTGCGCGCCTCGCCGTTAAAAAAACGGCGCAATCCAAATGCGCTGCTGTGTGGGCCTTCGGCAGGCGGGATAAAACCCAGGTCCATATCGGGCGCATCGGTCCAGGCGGCAAGCACGGTGTT
>JAMCTV010000028.1 GCA_023381235.1 Gammaproteobacteria bacterium | reverse complement strand
GTGTTCCTGTTCGTAAAAATCGCAGTACTCCACCATGCCCGCCAGTTCCGCGAGGCGCTTGAGCGTCATTTCACCCCATTGTCCGCGCACTTCGGGACGCCTCAGCGCCTGGGTGAGATTGCGCGTCTCGCTCTGCAACGTCTGATGCGCGTGCGCCATCTGCTCCAGGTGTTTGCCGAGCGAGCCATACGCCTCCTTGCGCTCCAATTCGATTTGGTGGATTTGTTTTTCGGTTTTTTCCAGCGCCTCCTTGATGGGCTTGACCAGATTTTCAATCGCCTTTTCTTTTTGCGTCAGGCCGCCTTCCGCCTTGATCTGGAACTGCTTGAGATTTTCCTGCGCCAGCTTGAGAAATTCCTCGGTGTTGCTGCGCAGCGCCTGGCCGGCCAGTGCGCCGAAGGTGTGGGTCAACTCGGCGCGCGCGCCTTCCAGGGCGCTCATTTTTTCCTCCAGCGCGCGGCGCTCAGCCTCCAGCGTGGCGCGCAGCGTGGCGTTGTTTTCGCGCAGATCGTTGATGCGGCGCTGAAGATAGAGGTAGCAGGCAAACGCACCTGCGAGCAGCGCCAGCGCGGCGCTTAGCAGCCATGTCACCAGCGGCACGGACTCAGGCATGGTTGTCCATCCAGTCCAGAACATCCTGCGGCGTGTCTATCATACCGTCCGCGCCCCAGGCGTGGGGTGTGTCGCCCTCTGCGATATAACCGAACAATGCGACCAGGGTTTTCATGCCCGCGCGTTTGCCGGCTTCGATGTCGCGCTCGGCGTCGCCGATGTACACACATTGCTGTACGGTGCTGCCCGACTTGTTGCAGGCGTATAACATCGGTTCGGGGTCGGGCTTGCGGCGCGTGGTGGTGTCGCCGCTCACGATGCAGGCGGCGCGCTGCGTGAGCCCCAGCTTGTCCAAGAGCGGCTCGGTGAGCCATGCCGGTTTGTTGGTGATCACGCCCCAATTCATGCCGCGTTGTTCAATCTGCGTCAGCAGCTCCGGCACGCCCGGAAACAAGGCGGTTTGATCGGCCAGGTGCTGTTCATAGATGTCCAGTAAACGCAGGCGCAGCGGTTCAAAGTTTGCATCACCGGGCTCGATGCTGAATCCAAGACGGATGAGCGCGCTCGCCCCGTGAGATACGGCGGGGCGGATGCGCTCATAGGGCAGGGCGGGGCGATTCTGTTCTTGTAACACCGCGTTGAGCGCGTAGGCGAGATCGGGGGCGGTGTCCGCCAGCGTGCCGTCCAGATCAAACAGCACGGTGCGCAGCTCGTGCTTCATCGCTCGGCGCCGGTGCTGGCGTAAGCGAAATAATTCACGCTCACGTCGCGCGACAGGCGGTACTGCCGGCTGAGCGGATTGTAGCTCATGCCCATCAACTCGCGCAGCGTGAGGCCGCTCTCTCTCATCCATCCGGCCAGTTCCGCGGGGCGGATGAATTTGCCGTAGTCGTGTGTGCCGCGCGGCAGCATGCGCAGCAGATATTCCGCGCCCACTATGGCGAACAGATAAGACTTGGGATTGCGGTTGAGGGTGGAGAAAAACACCAGGCCGCCGGGCTTGACCAGTTGCGCGCAGGCGCGGACTACAGAAGACGGATCGGGGACGTGCTCCAGCAGCTCCATGCAGGCGACCACATCGAAGGCCGCGGGATGTTGCAGGGCGAATTGCTCGACGGTGGTCTGCTGATAATCCACCTTGAGGCCCGACTCCAACAGGTGCAGGCGCGCCGCAGTGAGCGATGCCGTGCCCATGTCTATGCCGGTGACCTCGGCGCCGCGACGCGCCAGCCCCTCGCTCAGTATGCCGCCGCCGCACCCCACGTCGAGCACGCGTTTGCCGGCGAGAACCATCTTGCTCTCGATGTACTCAAGGCGCAGGGGATTGAGCTCATGCAGCGGCTTGAATTCGCTGCCGGGGTCCCACCAGCGCGCGGCCGCCGCTTCGAACTTGGCGATTTCACCGGTGTCCGTATTAGAGTGGGCTGAGTTCATAAGCATACAACTGTATATTATCAAAAATAGTAAGTCATTGAAAATAAATATAAAATAAATTGCGCTGGTTATTTTTGATGGCTTCCCTATAATAACTTAGAAGTTTTGGGGAAGCTCCATGCTTGAAGCGCCGCTGCCGACTGACGAGGCCGCCAGGCTTGCCACGCTGGTAAACCTGCGCATCCTCGATACGCCTCCCGAAGCGCGCTTTGATCGCATTACCCGTTTCGCCGCGCGTCTGTTCGACGTGCCTGTTTCCCTCATCAGTCTGATTGACGCCGAGCGGCAGTGGTTTAAATCATGCCACGGTCTGGATATTTCCGAGACTCCGCGCGCCTTCTCCTTTTGCGCGCACGCCATTTTAAGCCATGACGTGATGGTCGTACCCGATACCCTGCTCGACCGGCGTTTTGCCGATAACCCGTACGTGGCGGGGCCGCCTTTTATACGCTTCTATGCCGGATGCCCGCTTACCGCCCTGGACGGCAGCAGGCTGGGCACGTTGTGCATCGTTGATTATCGCCCGCGGCAAATGAGCGAAGACGATCTGCAGAGCCTGCGTGATGTAGCCCTGTGGGCCCAGCATGAAATAAACGACAGCGAACTCAG
Organism: Gammaproteobacteria bacterium; assembly: GCA_023381235.1. GTDB lineage: Bacteria > Pseudomonadota > Gammaproteobacteria > SURF-13 > SURF-13 > SURF-13. The sequence continues at coordinate 112 of JAMCTV010000028.1, read as the reverse complement.
CCGCGCCTATCTGCTGCTGCGCGAGAGTCAGGCGCAAATGGAAGCTTTTCTGGACAACACCGGCGATCTCATCCAGAGCGTTACGCAGGAGGGCCGGTTCATTTACGTCAAC
>JAMCTV010000027.1:389-8456 GCA_023381235.1 Gammaproteobacteria bacterium | reverse complement strand
CATTATTTTAAAACGGCATGGTGCGCGTCATCATGACCGGACGTTACGACGTAAAGCGCATCACGCTTGACCCTGAGCTGCTCAAGGACGACAAGGAAATCATCGAGGACTTGATCGCCGCGGCGGTGAACGACGCGGTGCGCAAGGTGGAACTTTCCTCCAAGGAAAAATACGCCGGCATGACCGGCGGTATCGGTCTGCCGGAAGGCTTCAAGATGCCGTTTTAAAATAATGACGCCCTCACTGATCGAACAGCTCATCGAGGCGTTGCGCTGTCTGCCCGGCGTCGGCCCCAAGTCCGCCCAGCGCATGGCGTTTCACCTGCTGCAACGCAACCGCGCCGGCGCACGCACGCTGGCGCACGCGCTCGCTGCCGCCGTGGACAGCATCCACCACTGCGCCGACTGCCGCACCCTGTGCGAGACCGAACTGTGCAGACATTGCAGCGATCCGGGGCGCGACCGCGGCTTGCTGTGCGTGGTGGAAAGCCCGCCCGACGTGCTCGCGGTGGAGCGCGCCACCGGCTACAAGGGTTTGTACTTCGTGCTCATGGGCCACCTCTCGCCGCTGGACGGCATCGGCCCGAATGAAATCGGTTTGGATAAACTCGCGGCGCGCCTCGACGCGGGGGGGGTCAAGGAGGTGATACTCGCCACCAACCCCACCGTGGAAGGCGAGGCCACCGCACACTACATCAGCGAACTGGTGCGCGCGCGCGGCATCATACCCACCCGCATCGCCCACGGCGTGCCAGTGGGCGGCGAACTCGAATACGTGGACGGCGGTACGCTGTCCTATGCTTTCAGCGGCAGAAGGGAGATGTAGTCCGATTAAAACGTCTCTCCATTCCAGCCCCACATTGGGCCAGCGGCGTTGCTGAACTCGATGTACACCCGCTCCTGACTAACCCCCAGTTCCTGATGCACCCAATCGCACAGCGTTTTGGACAGCGCGGCGGTTTTGTTTTGCGGCAGACCGATGCTTTTTAGTTCCAGATAGGCGAGCGGGGCATCGGTTCCGGCGAACAGCATGGGAACCGGCGGCTCCAGCGTCACCATGACATAGCTTTCCGGTTTGCCCAGGTGCTGGGCCACGGTTTTCGAGAGTTTTTTGAGCAAGGCGCCAGTCTTGGCGTGCTCCATGACGGCGTTGGTTTGCAGCTTGAGGTAGGGCATGGACTCTCCTTGGACAATTCCCCTAAATTTTACCTGTAAAAGCAAGCTTTTGCAGTTCCCGCGCGTATCGTTTATGCTTATTAGTTTTCCGTCTTGGAATGAATGGAGTTGTGAGTGTGGAATTAACCGGTGCTGAAATCCTGGTGCGTGCGCTGAAGGACGAGGGCGTCGAGTACGTCTTCGGTTATCCCGGCGGCGCGGTGCTGCATATCTATGACGCATTGTACAAGCAGGAAGACGTGCAGCACATCCTGGTACGTCATGAGCAGGGCGCGGCGCACGCGGCGGACGGGTATGCGCGCTCCACCGGCCGGCCCGGCGTGGTGCTGGTGACCTCCGGGCCGGGCGCGACCAATGCGGTGACCGGCATCGCCACGGCTTACATGGATTCCATCCCGCTGGTGGTCATCACCGGCCAGGTGCACACCTACGCCATCGGCAGCGACGCCTTCCAGGAGGTGGATTCGGTTGGCATCACGCGCCCATGCGTGAAGCACAACTTTCTGGTGAAAGACGTCAGAGACCTCGCCACCACCATTAAAAAGGCGTTTTTTATCGCCACCACGGGACGCCCCGGCCCGGTGGTGGTGGACGTGCCCAAGGATGTCACGGCCCATAAAACGGAGTACAGCTACCCGAAAAAGGTCAGCATCCGCTCTTATAAGCCAGTGACGGAGGGACACCCCGGCCAGATCAAGAAGGCGGTGGAGTTGCTGCTCTCCGCCAAGCGCCCCATGATTTACTCGGGCGGCGGCGTGGTTCTGGGCGAGGCGTCCAAATCGCTTACCGAGTTCACGCGTCTGCTCGGCGCGCCTATCACCAACACCCTGATGGGGTTGGGCGCATATCCGGCCACCGACCCGCAATTCGTCGGGATGCTGGGCATGCACGGCACCTATGAAGCCAATATGGCGATGCATGAGTGCGACGTGTTGCTCGCCATCGGCGCGCGCTTCGACGACCGCGTGGTGGGCAAGGTGGAGCTGTTCTCGCCCGGCTCGAAGAAGATACACATAGACGTGGACCCGTCCTCCATCTCCAAGAGCGTGCGCGTGGACGTGCCCATCGTGGGCCAGGTGGAGCCGGTGCTGAAGGAGATCATCCGGCTCATCAAGGAGAGCAGGCAGAAGCCCGGCAAGGCGGCGCTCGCCGAGTGGTGGAAGCAGATAGACCAGTGGCGCGCCAGGAACTGCCTGCGCTATGACCGCAACAGCAAGCTCATCAAGCCGCAATATGTGATCGAGCAGTTGTACGAACAGACCAAAGGCGACGCCTTTGTCACTTCGGACGTCGGCCAGCACCAGATGTGGGCCGCGCAGTTTTACAAGTTTGACAAGCCGCGGCGCTGGATCAATTCCGGGGGCCTCGGCACCATGGGCTTCGGACTGCCCGCCGCGATGGGCGTGCAGCTTGCCCATCCCAAGGCCACGGTCGCCTGCGTCACGGGCGAGGCGAGCATCATGATGTGCATTCAGGAGCTGTCCACCTGCAAGCAGTACGGCCTGCCGATCAAGATCGTCAATCTCAACAACCGCTACATGGGCATGGTGCGGCAATGGCAGGAATTTTTCTACAAGGGCCGTTATTCCCACTCCTATATGGAGGCGCTGCCGGATTTCGTCAAGCTCGCCGAAAGCTTCGGCCACGTCGGCATGCGCATCGAAAAACCCGGCGACGTGCAGCCCGCGATGAAGGAGGCCCTGAAGCTGAAAGACCGGCTGGTGTTCATGGATTTCATCACCGACCAGACGGAAAACGTCTATCCCATGATCGAGGCGGGCAAGGGGCACCACGAGATGCACCTGTCGCTGGAGCGGGAGCTTGCATGATGCGTCATATCATCTCCATTTTGATAGAAAACGAGTCGGGCGCCTTGTCGCGCGTGGCGGGGCTGTTCTCGGCACGCGGTTATAATATCGAGTCGCTCACCGTGGCGCCGACCGAAGACCCGTCCTTGTCGCGCATGACGCTGGTGACGAGCGGCACCGAGGAAATCATCGAGCAGATTACCAAGCAGTTGAACAAGCTGGTGGACGTGGTGAGGCTCATGGATCTCACCGAGGGCCCGCACATCGAGCGCGAAATGATGCTCATCAAGGTGCGCGCCGTGGACGGCGGGCGCGATGAGTTGAAACGCCTGGCCGACATCTTCCGCGGCCATATCATAGATGTCACCGACACCAGTTATACGATAGAACTGACCGGCACCGGCGAAAAGCTGGACGGCTTTATCCAGGCGCTGGATAAAAAGGCGATTCTGGAAGTGGTGCGCTCCGGCGTATCGGGCATCGCGCGCGGCGAAAAGAGTCTCAGGGTGGGATAGTGGGATAACTTTAACTGTATTATGTAAGTATAGGAAATATATGAAAATTTATTACGATAAAGATGCTGATCTTTCGATCATCAAAAAGAAAAAGGTAGCCATCATCGGCTACGGTTCACAGGGCCATGCGCACGCCAACAATTTGCAGGATTCCGGCGTGGAGGTGGTGGTGGGCCTGCGCCCCGGCTCGGCCTCCGAGGCCAAGGCCAGGAACGCCAAGATTACGGTCAAGGACGTGGCGGATGCCGTCAAGGGCGCGGACGTGGTGATGATACTCGCGCCGGATCAGCATCAAGCCAAGCTGTACCGCGACACCATCGCGCCCAATATCAAACAAGGCGCGGCGCTGGCCTTCGCGCACGGGTTTAACATCCACTTCGGCCAGATCGAGCCGCGCGCGGATCTGGACGTCATCATGATTGCGCCCAAGGGCCCCGGCCATCTGGTGCGCTCGACTTACAAGCAAGGCGGCGGTGTGCCGAGCCTGATCGCCATTCATCACGATGCATCGGGCAAGGCCAAGGAACTGGCGCTGTCGTACGCCTGCGCCATCGGCGCGGGCCGCGCGGGCATCATCGAGACTAACTTCCGCGAAGAGACCGAGACCGATCTATTCGGCGAACAGGCGGTGCTGTGCGGCGGCGCCACCGCGCTGGTGCAGGCAGGATTTGAAACCCTGGTCGAGGCCGGGTACGCGCCGGAAATGGCTTACTTCGAGTGCTTGCATGAGTTAAAGCTCATCGTGGACCTGATGTATGAGGGCGGCATCGCCGACATGCGCTATTCGATTTCCAATACCGCGGAATACGGAGACATGACGCGCGGTCCGCGCATCATCACCGCAGAGACCAAGTGCGAGATGAAGAAAATCCTGAATGAAATTCAAACCGGCCAATTCGCGCGCGAGTTCATCCTGGAAAACCAGGCCGGCGCCCCGGTGATGAAGGCGAACCGCCGTCTCACACGTGAACACCCGATCGAGGTGGTAGGCGAAAAGCTGCGCAGCATGATGCCCTGGATCAAGGCCAATCGCCTGGTGGACAAAACCAGAAACTGAGAGAGTCCGGCGCGCCCTTCATGTCATCAGCTGACGATCAGCCTGTACCGGAACAGGGCGCGCGCACCACTAAACGCCGGCGCGGCATTTACTTGCTGCCCAACCTGTTCACCACGGCCGGGCTGTTTGCCGGGTTTTACGCCATCGTGGCCGGGATGCAGGGACGTTTCGAGGCGGCGGCCGTCGCCATTTTTGTCGCCATGCTGATGGACGGCATAGATGGGCGCATCGCGCGCCTGACCCGCACCGAGAGCGACTTCGGCAAGGAGTATGACAGCCTGTCCGACATGGTGTCATTCGGCCTCGCCCCCGCGCTGGTGGCGTATAGCTGGAGCCTGTCCACGCTGGGCAAGTTCGGCTGGCTCGCCGCCTTCGTGTACGCGGCCTGTGCTGCGCTGCGCCTGGCGCGTTTCAACACGCAGCAGGGCAGCGCAGACAAGCGCTACTTCAAAGGGCTCGCCAGTCCCGCCGCCGCCGCGGTGATCGCGGGGATGGTATGGCTGGGGCATGATTTCAGCCTGGCGGCCTCGCTCATTAAAATCCCCGCCTTCATCATCACGCTGGCGGTGAGCGCCCTCATGGTCAGCAACATCCGCTACTACAGCTTCAAGGACTTGAACCTGAAAGGCGAAGTGCGCTTCGTCACGGTGCTGGCCGTGATGCTGATTTTCGTGCTCATCGCCATCGCCCCGCCGCAGGTGTTGTTCACGGTATTTTTTCTCTACGCCGTGTCCGGACCGGCCATGCTGGCTGTGGCGTTCTATAAGAAGCAACAGGCAAAAAACAAGGAGCAGGAGAGATTGCGCGGTACGCCAAAATAGGCAATGCTTGAAAACTGCCCGCACAAGCCTTATAGTGTTATTGATATGAAAAACGCAAGCCACACCCTTCATACCGCATCGGCCCTTTCCGGGCAGGCGGGCTTGCGCGTCCCGCTTTTGCTTAACTCCCTGCGACTGCTGCCCTGACGGGCAGATCACACTTCCACCCCTGGCGAGGGGAGCATAAACACGCGACCCCAACATATAATGAATACGGCGCAGCTATCAGGCTACTGCCGTGTGTGATAGCGTGGAGTTTAGGACATGAACGATAAATTAATCATTTTTGACACCACCTTGCGCGACGGCGAGCAGAGCCCCGGCGCGTCCATGACGCGCGAGGAAAAGTTGCGCATCGCCAAGGCGCTGGAGCGTATGCGGGTGGACGTGATCGAGGCGGGCTTCCCGGTGGCGAGTCCGGGTGACTTCGAGGCGGTGCAGGCGGTGGCCAACGCGGTGAAGGACAGCACGGTATGCGCCCTGGCGCGCGCCTTGCCCAAGGACATAGACGCCGCCGCCGAGGCGGTCAAGGGCGCCAGGCGCGCGCGCATCCACACCTTCATCGCTACCTCGCCGATACATATGAAGATGAAGCTCAAGATGACCCCGGAGCAGGTCATCGAGCACGCGGTGAGCGCGGTGAAGCGCGCGCGTCAGCATACCGATGACGTGGAGTTTTCCCCGGAGGACGCCGGGCGCTCGGAAACGGATTTTCTGTGCCGTGTGCTGGAGGCGGTGATTGCCGCCGGTGCGCGCACGGTGAATATCCCGGACACGGTGGGCTACAACCTGCCGCATCAGTTCGGCGCGCTCATCAAGACCTTGCGCGAACGCGTGCCCAATTCAGACCAGGCCGTATTTTCCGTGCATTGCCACAATGACCTTGGCCTCGCGGTGGCGAATTCGCTGTCCGCGGTGTTGAATGGCGCGCGTCAGGTGGAGTGCACCATCAACGGCCTGGGCGAGCGCGCGGGCAACGCGGCGCTGGAGGAGATCGTGATGGCGGTGCGCACGCGGCGCGATTTGTTCACCTGCGATACCGGCATAGACACGACGCAAATCGTGCCCTGTTCGCGTCTGGTGTCCGGCATTACCGGCTTCGCGGTGCAACCCAACAAGGCCATCGTGGGGGCGAACGCCTTCGCGCATGAGTCCGGCATCCACCAGGACGGCGTGCTCAAGCATCGCACGACTTACGAAATCATGCGCGCCGAGGACGTGGGCTGGAGCACGAACCGCATGGTGCTCGGCAAGCACTCCGGGCGTAACGCCTTCCGCACCCGCTTGCAGGAACTGGGCGTGGTGTTTGACTCGGAAGAGGAATTGAACGACGCCTTCCAGCGGTTCAAGGAACTTGCCGACAAGAAGCATGAAATCTACGATGAGGACTTGCAGGCGCTGGTGACGGAAACCAATCTCGCGGCGGAGAACGAGCGTATTAAGCTGGTGTATCTCAAGGTGTGTTCCGAGACCGGCGAGACGCCGGAGGCCGAAGTGACATTGTGGGTGGACGGCGCGGAGCAACGCGCCAGCGCCAGCGGTGGCGGTCCGGTGGATGCCTCATTCAAGGCCATCGAGCGCATGATTAACAGCGGCGCCCAGTTGCTGTTGTACTCGGTGAACAACATCACCTCCGGCACCGATTCGCAGGGCGAGGTGACGGTGCGACTGGAAAAGGGCGGGCGCGTGGTGAACGGGCAGGGCGCGGATACCGACATCGTCATCGCCTCCGCCAAGGCCTATATCAACGCGCTCAATAAAATCCTGCTGCCCACGGAGCGCGCCCATCCGCAGGCGGGTCAGCCGATATAGTCAGGCGCGCGCGAAACACCGGGGTGATGACTATCTTGCGCCTTCCAGTTCGAGCACCTTGGCCTGGGCCTCGCGTGCGCCTTTGAGATCGCCCTTGCGGCTGCGCGCCTGGGCGATGGTTTTCCAGTTGCGCGCCAGTACGCTGACGTTATTGCCTGCGAGATTATTGGACTTGGCCGCCAGACTCGCCGCCTGATCCACTTGACCCTGCTGTAGCCGTATCTCGGCCAGACGGCTCCACACCTCGGCGTTGTGCGGCTCCAGGCGCAAGGCGCGCTCCAGCGCCGCCGCCGCCGCATCCAGCCGGCCGCCTTTGCTTTGCTGATCTGCATTATCAAGCAATGCCACTACGGCGGAATTGGGCGGTGGCGGTGCATCTTCGGTAATCATTTGCGGCGCTGTGTCTTCCGGCAGCGGCTCGGCGCGCATCTCGCCCGCTGTCTCCGGCAGCGCCATGACGCTCACGGCAGGTTCCTCTGCGGGTAGCGCGGCCGGCGCTGTTTCCGCGGTGCGATCCTGTATCGGGGCAAGACCTGTGGCGGCGCAGCCTGACAACGCCGCGCACGCGGCAAGCATAAGCAATGGGCGGAGGGGATAACGGCGCTTCACACTTATAATGATACCGCTTTTAGCGAGATCGCGCAGGTTGGGCTTAAGGAACCTCTGGTTAAGTCAGAGGTTTCTGCGGTGCAGGGGCGAGCAGCACTGCTGCGAGCGGGCAAGCCAGGGACGGCTTGCCCTGGTCTTGCAAGCGAAGCAGGATGCGAGAGCGCCGCAAGCATCGCCATTTTTCAAACACGGAAGTGTTTGAGAGATGAAGAAAAGCACCATAATAATTGGTAATACCTTAAAAGAACTGCCTGAAAAAACGCTCGATGG
>JAMCTV010000027.1:0-379 GCA_023381235.1 Gammaproteobacteria bacterium | reverse complement strand
CCCCCCGCCGTCGGCGCAGGTGGCCGTTTCAGCGGGTGCGGAATCCGCAATGAAAGGCAGTTCCACGGCATCGGCGCACGCCGCGCCGGCGCGTAAACCGGTTTGCAGGTCTATGCGCGCAAGCTCCATGTTGCCGGGCAGCAGCAGGCGCAATGAATCAGTATTGATGCCGCCCATGATGTCGCCCCACACCCTGAGCGCGCCGCTTGCGCCGCTCAGGCCGGTGGGACGGTTGTCGTCACGACCCAGCCACACTACGGCCAGGTGCTGGCCGCTGAAACCGGCGAACCAGCTGTCGCGCAGATCATCGGTGGTGCCGGTTTTACCGGCTACGGTCAAGTCTTCGGGTAGCTGGGCCAGCACGGAGCGGGCGGTGCCC
>JAMCTV010000026.1 GCA_023381235.1 Gammaproteobacteria bacterium | reverse complement strand
CGTAACCCATGGTAAGCGCATGGTGTTGTTGTTTGCGGCGTGGCGCGCCCAGATTGGGCTGGGTCAGGCGGCGCTGATTTGCGCTTTGCCACTGCCGCTCTGTTCTTTGTTGTCGGTCCAGGAAACCTTCACCGTATCGCCCGCCGCGCCGCCTTCAAAGGAGAATGATAGGTAAGGGTTCTTGGAAATGGCGATGCCCCACACGGCCTCCAGCACCACCTTGCCGTTGTGCTCGCACCTTAATTCCTTGATGAAATAGGCCGGGATCACATTGCCGGTTTTCGGATCCTTGAACAAACCGGTGTCCATGGGATGCAGGATTTGCAGCTTCACGGTAGTGACGCCGTTTTCCAGCGTGGCGCGGATTTTGATGGTGTTTTCCATGTGACGGATGTTTGTGGCGCTAGTTGCTGCAACCGCTGAGCGTAACCCTGACCTTCTTGTTGGTGCTGTACAGTTTTCCTTCCGATCTGACCAGCGCGATCACGCGCGAGGTCTCCGCCATCTTGATATTGGTCTTGATGAACGGCTTGACGCCGGGCGCCAACATGAACTGCGCCACCAGCGTGTTGGGATTCTTGTCCACCAGGAGGGTGATGTTGTCCACGCCCGGCAGCGTGCTGCTCACCGTGACCGGCACTACCGCGCCGTTTTCCGCCAGATCGGTGACGCTGAGTGTAATGCCTTTGGTATCGGTGATGACGCTTGCCGTGCCGAACAGGGCTTGCAGGGTGTCCGGTATGTTTTTGGTGCGAAACGCCTGCTCCGGCCAGGCGCTGAATGCAAAGCGCGGCAGCGCGGCAAACAATGCCGCGGCGGTGGCGCTTAATACGCCTTTGAGCAGCGAGCGGCGGGCCTGGTTAACGGACATTGTGATTTAGCGGGCATCTGCAAAGCGGAAAAGCACTATACCACGTTGGTGTTTTTTTAGCCATTGTTAGAATGATGAAAACTACCGTCAGGGTTTCGTCTCCAGCGCCAATTGCGCCTCCAGTTCCTTGAGGCGCGCCTCGATGACGGAGCCCTGATAGAAATCATTTTCCTTGAAGCGCGCGGCGATCTTGAGTTGCTCTATCGCGGAGGCCGTGTCGCCGTGCAAATAGTAGTATTCGGCCATGGCCTGATGCGCCTCGCCGTTCAGCCCTGCCGCGCCGCGCGCCTCGGCCAGCAGCTTATAGGTTTCGGCATCGTTGCTCCGCGTGCGCCCGTGCGTTTCCAGCAGCGCCGCCGCCTCGCGCGCCTGCCCCGCTTGCAGCAGGGCGCGTCCGTAACCCATGGTAAGCGCATGGTGGCCGGGATAGAGATCGAGCGCGTCACGGTAGAGACTCGCCGCCTGCGCCATGCGCCGGTCGGCCAACTCGATCTCGGCGAGCAGCAGTACGTAGGCGGGTTGATCCGGAGTCTTGTCCAGCAGGGCGCGCGCTTCCTCGCGCGCCTGCCGGAGATCGCCGTTACGCAGCAGCGCCCAGGCGTAGCCGTAATGCTCTGCGGCGCGATCCGGATTCTGCTTTACCGTCGCTGCGTAGTGCTTCAGCGCCTCCTTCGGGTTTTTTTCTCCCAGGACGCGCAGCTTGGCGCGCACCAGGTGATAGGCGAGGCTGTCGCTCAACTGGCGGTATGGGTATTGCTCGGCGCGATTGCGCGTGTCGGCGATACGCGAGGTGGTGACGGGATGGGTGCGCAGGAATTCCGGTAAATTGGAGCCGCTATAACGCGTACCGTGCTGCAGGCGTTCGAAAAACACCGGCATGGCGCGCGGATCGAAGCCGGCGCGCGCCAGGGTCTGAATGCCGATACGGTCCGCCTCCTCTTCATTGGAGCGGGTGAAATTGATCTGGGTTTGCGCGGTTCCGGCCTGGGCGGCGGCGAGCGCGGCCTGGCCCAGTTGACTGTTCTGGGTGCTGAGCAGTATGCCAGCGATAAGCGCCGCCGCCGCGGGCACGCTGAGCTTGTCCGCGGCCTCGAAGGTGCGCGCCAGGTGGCGCTGCGTCACGTGCGCAATTTCATGCGCGATCACCGAGGCCAGCTCGCTTTCCGATTCGGCGGCGAGGATAAGTCCGCTGTTCACCCCGATGTAGCCGCCCGGTCCGGCGAAGGCGTTGATGTTCGGGTCTTGCACCACAAAGAAGTGGAAGTCGCGCGTCTGGTCGTCACTGCTGGAGGCAATGCGGTAGCCAAGCGCCTGCACATAGTCGGTGACTTCCGCGTCATCCAGGATGGTGAGCCGCTGACGCAGCTCGCGCATAAACGCTTCTCCCATGTGCCGGTCCTGCTCCGCGGAAAGCACGCCGCCGGAGCTGTCGCCGATGTCGGGCAGGTCGAGGTTGAGGCGCGTGTCGGCCTGCGCGGACGCGCACAACAGGCTGAGCAGGAGTAGCAGGGCAGGATAACGCATGATTAATGTGCTATAAACTTATAGACTACGTTGCGGGCCGATCGGTTCCGCTTCGCTCGCCTGTGCCATGGGCTTGCTTTATACTGGTTAAGTTTAACCCAATCCGCTTTAAGCCGCTCCGGGAAAATTCATGCTCGATTACCTTACTGCGCGTATTCCGGCGCATTACTGGATACTGCTGCTGCTGTTGTGGGGCGGCCTGGTATTGCTCACGCTGCGCTTTGACGCCTATGGGCTGGACGAAAATGCCGCGCAGGCGCTGCTGCTCAACTGGTCCATCGCGGGCGACGTGGCCAACCCCATCGTGGTGTTCGGGGCGCCCGATTTTCGCGCGCTGCTGTACATCCCGCTGGGAATTTATTGGCCGGGCAGCGTGGTGGCGGCCAAGGTGTTCACTGTGCTCATCGGTTTTGCCGCCGTGTTGCTGTTTTACCGTTGGAGCGCGCGTCAACTTACGGCTGAGGTCGCCCTGATCAGCAGCGGCCTGCTGCTGATTGCGCCGTTTATGTTGCATCAAATAGACAGTCTGGGCGCGGGCGTGTATCTGTTGTTTGTGTTTGGCGCGGGCGTGTGGCTGGATGATACATACTGCGCCACGCCGCGCCCCTTGGGCGGCAAGTATTTTCTACAGTTACTGCTGGCCGCCATTGCCGTGACGCTGCACCCGGCGGGTCTCGCCTACCCCGCGGCGCTGGTCTGGCGCTGGTATCAGCAGCCCGTGGACACGCGTCAGCAGCGGCACATTTATACCGGCGTTGCCCTGGCGGTGCTGTTCGCGCTGCTGCTGCGCCAAGGCTGGAAAAACCTCGCCTGGTGGAGCAGTCCCATCGAGACGCTCGCTGGCGCGCTGGGCGTGTACAGTCCATGGCTGGGGTGGGTAGCGGGCGCACTGTTGATTCTGGCGGTGCTGGCGGGACTGCGCCGGCTCATGAGCGATTTTATGGGACAGATGCTGCTTGCCGCGCTGGCGCTGGGCGCGTTCGCAGCGGATGCCGTATGGGCGACGCTGGCATTGACCCTGGTGCTTTATTACGGCAGCGCGCAACTCATCGCGCTCAATCAAAAATGGCGCGGCGGCTTCCTCGCACAACGCGGCCTGACGCTGCTGGCGATTATGCTGATCTCGTTATTATTCATGAGTGCGAACAAGCAACACTACGCGTTTAACAAGGCGGGCGCGCTCAGTCCGGAAGACCGGCTCATCGCACGCCTGGTCGAAGAGGCGCGCGATACGGAACGCCCGTTCCGCGCCGCCAGCCAGTGGCCGGCACGCACCATGCTGGCGACCAGGCGCGCCGCACTGCCGCTGCCGCCGCCAGCCCAGGATGCCGAGGCCTTTTTAAAGCAGATACAGGGCGTCACGCACCTGATTTTTAATCCCTACCAGGTTGACAAGGCGCTTGCGCGCAACCTGGCCGAGACAAGCAGTGAGATGGAAACGGTGGCGCGTGAATCGGGCGGGGTGATATTGCGCGTGCGCGCGCAATAAAGGGCCGGGCTTATTTGGCAGACGGTGGGCTGAGCATCTTCTTCTCGCTCTGGAACACCATGATCGAGCCGATGCGCAGCGCGCCCAGCACGAACAGCAATACGCTCAAGGCGTACACCTCTTCGGTGGTGATCTTGTGCTCGAAGATTTTTATCATGATCTCGCGCAGGATGAACACGATGCCGGCGTCCACGATGAAGGTCATGCGCAAGCGGTGGGTGATGAAATAATCCGCCAGCGAGCGCGACAACTCGATCAGGATAAACAGCGTCAGTACGTCGGAGATCAGGTGCTGATACTGGCGCGTGATGTCTTCATTGAACACCAGGTCGCCCAGGTTGAGAAACAGGCGCAGCACGCCGATGATGATGCCGAAGGTGATGAACACCAGCATCACGCTCAATACCCAGCCCGTGACCTTTTCAAACAGCGCTAATGGGGTAATTTTCATGGCGGTTGCTCCCGGCATCCTGCCTCCCGCGACACTGCGCCTTCCCCGGCTGGCGCGGATGTCCTTTTAAGGCTGATCTTCGGTTCCATGCCGTGTAGCAGGTTGCGGATATTGACGCGGTGGCGCCAGAGCAGAAAGGTGCTCATGATGACCGCTACCGCCACAAACGGCAACGGCGCGTCCAGCCAGTGCAGATAAAGCGGCGTCATGAAGGCCGCACCCAGCGCGGCGAGCGAAGAGAGGCGGAACAGCAGCGCTAGCGCCAGCCAGGTTGCCATGGCCGCGAGGCCGGTGATCCAGTGCAGGCCGAGCAGAACGCCGAAGAAGGTCGCCACCCCCTTGCCGCCCTGGAAATCGAAATAGGCCGGGTACAGGTGGCCGAGAAAGGCGGCGAGCGCGATGCCGACAAAGGCCATTGGCGGCAGATACAGCGCGTGGGCGATCAGCAGCGTGGGCACGCCTTTGAGCAGGTCTCCCAAGAGCACCAGCAGGGCGGGCTTGTAGCCGGCCAGGCGCAGCACATTGGTGGCGCCGGGGTTGCGCGAGCCCTCGCTGCGCGGGTCGGGCAGCCGCATCAGTTTGCTGACGATGATGGCGCAGGACACCGAGCCCAATAAATAGCCCGCGACCATGAGCAGGAAGGTATAAAAGGGAACGATCATGGGGGTGTATTGGAACCTGTCTGCGGACGGAGGTCAATACTTTAAGCCCAGCTTATGTCATTTCCATGACCGGCGATTTGCGGTATAACTAGGTCCCCTCTCAAAACACCGGCGCGCATGGACATTATTTATTTGCACAATTTACAGATTGAGACCGTCGTGGGCATCTTCGAGTGGGAACGGCGCGTCAAGCAGACCGTGAGCTTCGATCTGGACATGGCCGCCGACGTGCGAAAGGCGGCGGCCAGCGACAGCATTCACGACACGCTGGATTACAAGAAGGTGGCCAAACGCTTGATTGAATTTGTCGGCCACAGCGAATTTCACCTGGTGGAAACACTGGCGGAGCGCGTCGCGGAGCTGGTGCTCAAGGAGTTCAGCGTGCGCTGGCTGCGCCTGCGGCTCAACAAGCAGGGCGCGATCCGCGGCGCGCGCGACGTGGGAGTGATTATCGAACGCGCAAGGGAGGCTTGATATGGCGCGCGTCTACGTCAGCATCGGCAGCAATGTCGAGCGCGACAAGCATATCCGCGACGGCGTCGCCCTGCTGCAACAGTTGTATGGCGATCTGACGCTGTCATCGGTGTACGAAAGCGCGGCGCTGGGCTTCAGTGGCGATGATTTCTATAATCTGGCGGCGGGGTTTGACACCGCGGAGACCGTACACGCGGTGGCGGACGCCTTACAGTCCATCGAGGCAAGCCACGGGCGCAAGCGCGGCGCGAAACGCTTTTGCGCGCGCACCCTGGATATTGATTTGCTGCTGTACGATGATCTGGTGTTGCGCGAGCCGCACCTCATCGTGCCGCGCGATGAGACCACCGAATACGCCTTCATGCTGGCCCCGCTGGCGGAGATTGCGGGTGATGTGCGCCACCCCGTTTCCGGGAAGACGTTCCGTGAATTGTGGCAGGCGTATGACAAAACCCGCCAGCCTCTGCGTAAAGTGAGCTTCGAGTTTGAGGCCACTACTACGGCGCTGGTCAAGATTTAACCGAGCGTCCCCCATCTACGGTCAGAGTTTGCCCGGTGACGTAGTCCGCATCGCGAATCAGATACAGCGCGGCGCGCGCGATGTCCAGCGGATCACCGGCGCGCTGCAACAGGGTGCGGGCAATGATGCTCCGGCGCTGCGCCTCATCCATCTCCTCCGGCCACAGCACCGGTCCCGGCGCGATGGCGTTCACGCGCACGGCGGGCGCGAGTTCGCGCGCCAGCGCCTGGGTGAGCATGAGGAGCCCGGCCTGCGCGGTGCTGTACACCGGATAATTTTTGAGCGGACGTACGCCGTGAATGTCGGCGATATTGATAATGCAGCCGTGCTGCGCGGCCAGCGCGCCGCTTGCCGCCTGTGACAGAAAAAACGGCGCCTTGAGATTGCTGCCCAGCAAGTCATCCCACTGCGCGTCGGTCACCGCGCCGAACGGTGTGGGGTAGAAGCTCGAGGCGTTATTGATAAGCGCATCAAGCCTGCCCCACCCGCTCAGCGCCTCCTGCACCAGGCGCGGAAGACCCGCGCTGTACAATAAGTCGGCTTGCAGCAGAATAACGGAATGCGCGCGCGCGCCGTTGAGCTTCGCGGCCAATGCCTCGGCTTCGCGCCGGGAATGGCGGTAGTGCAGCGCGATATTCATGCCGTGGCCGTGCAGGAATCCGGCCAGCACCGCACCCACGCGCCGCGCCGCGCCGGTAATCAACACTACTTTGCCGGTCGGACGCCTTACAGTCCATCGAGGCAAGCCACGGGCGCAAGCGCGGCGCGAAACGCTTTTGCGCGCGCACCCTGGATATTGATTTGCTGCTGTACGATGATCTGGTGTTGCGCGAGCCGCACCTCAT
>JAMCTV010000025.1 GCA_023381235.1 Gammaproteobacteria bacterium | reverse complement strand
GCCCCAAGACCACCGTTTACGATCCGACCTGCGGCTCCGGGTCACTCCTGCTCAAGGTGGCCGACGAGGCGCGGACGCCGGTGACGCTAAACGGACAGGAAAAAGACGCCGCCACCAGCGGCCTCGCCCGCATGAACATGATTCTGCACAACTACCCGACGGCGCTCGTGGTGCAGGGCAACACGCTGGCCGATCCCAAGTTCAAGGACGGTGACACTCTAAAGACCTTCGATTATGTCGTCGCTAATCCGCCGTTCTCCGACAAGCGCTGGAGCACCGGCCTCGACGCGCTGCACGATCCTTACGAGCGCTTCAAGCACTTCGGGGTGCCGCCAGCTAAACAGGGCGACTACGCCTACCTGCTGCACATCGTCCGTTCGCTCAAGAGCACCGGCAAGGGCGCCTGCATTCTGCCGCACGGCGTGCTGTTCCGTGGCAATGCCGAGGCCGACATCCGCCGCAACCTTGTGCGCAAGGGGTACATCAAGGGCGTCATCGGCCTGCCCGCCAACCTCTTTTACGGCACCGGCATCCCCGCGTGCATCGTTGTCATTGATAAAAAAGACGCGGCCGCCCGCAAGGGCATCTTCATGATCGACGCAAGCCAGGGCTTCATGAAGGACGGCCCCAAGAACCGCCTGCGCAGCATGGATATTCACAAGATCGTGGATGTCTTCACCCGGCAGTGTGACGTGCCCCGCTATGCGCGCATGGTCTCGTTTGCCGAGATCGAAAAGAATGAGTTCAACCTCAACCTGCCGCGCTATATCGATAGCCAAGTGCCGGAAGACTGGCAAGACATCGAAGGCCACCTCAAGGGCGGCATCCCCGTGGCGGATGTCGAGGCGCTTAAGCCGTACTGGGCCATCTGCCCGAACCTGAAAACGACGCTCTTCAAGCAAAATCGCCCCGGCTATCTGGATCTCGCCGTAGAGAAGAATGTAATCAAGCCCGCCATCTACGAGCACCCGGAGTTCGCTGACTTCATCGTCGGCATGAATACCCACTTTGCCACTTGGCGCGCCAAGGCAGTAAAAACCCTGAAAGGACTCAAGACCGGCATCCACCCGAAGGAAGTCATTGCCGCGCTCTCCGAGAACCTGCTGACCCACTACACGGACAAGCCGCTCATCGACAAATACGACGTCTACCAGCACCTCATGGACTACTGGGCGCAGACTATGCAGGACGACAGCTATCTGATTGCCGTCGACGGCTGGAAGGCCGAAACCTATCGCGTTATCGAGACCGACAAGAAGGGCAAGGAGAAAGACAAGGGCTGGGCCTGCGACCTCGTTCCCAAGCTCCTCATCGTCGCCCGCTACTACGCCAAAGAGCAGTCCGCCATCGACCAGCTCGCCGCCGAGTTGGAAAGCGCCACTGCCAAACTCGCCGAGCTAGAGGAAGAACAGAGCGGCGAGGATGGCGTGTTCAGCGAACTCGATAAGGTGAACAAGGCCAACGTCGCCGCCCGGCTAAAAGAAATAAAAAACGACAAAGAAGCAAAGGACGAAGCTACCGTGTTGAACGACTGGCTCAAGCTCAATACCGATGAGGCCGACCTCAAGAAGCGTCTCAAGGAAGCCGAGGCCGATCTCGACGCCAAGGCCTACGCCTACTACCCCAAGCTCACCGAGGCCGAGATCAAGGCACTGGTGGTGGACGACAAATGGCTCGCCGCGCTGGATAGAGACATCCACGGTGAGATGGACCGCATCAGCCAGCAACTCACGCAGCGCGTGAAGGAACTGGCCGAACGCTACGAAACCTCGCTACCGCGAATGGTGAGCCGCGTGGCCGAGCTGGAGGCGAAGGTGAACCGCCACCTGGAGAAGATGGGGTTCGCATGGAAGTGAATGAGGCGAGCGCCGACCACCCACGCGCCACCGGTTACAAGCAGACCGAGGTGGGGTTGATTCCGGAGGATTGGAGGGTAAAACCTCTTGGTGACTTGTTCAATTTCAGCGGCGGCTACACAGCGTCGCGCGATCAGCTCTCTACGGATGGCTATTGTTATCTGCACTACGGTGACATTCACACGTCGAACAAAACCTTTATTGACGCTCGTTCCGAATACCGGGATATACCGAAGCTCAACATTCCGTTGAAGAAAGTGTCATCTGTTTCGTTACTTGACGATGGTGATGTTGTTTTTGTCGATGCTTCCGAGGACGACGAAGGCACGAGCAAGCATGTGGTGATCAGCAACCCGGACCGAATCCCATTTATATCGGGGCTGCATACCATTGTTGCCAAGAGTAGGACAAACGAACTCGACCATCAGTATCGGCGCTATTGTTTCCAAACCCGTGCGGTAAAGGCGCAGTTTCGCTTCTATGCTGTCGGAACAAAGGTCTCTGGCATCAGCAAGACGAACATCGCCAAGGTTTTGTTGCCGGTGCCCACCAAAGCAGAACAAGAAGCCATCGCCGAGGCGTTGAGCGATGCGGATGCCCTCATCGAATCCCTTGAACGGCTCCTCACCAAAAAACGCCACCTCAAACAAGGCGCCATGCAGGAACTGCTCACCGGCAAGAAGCGCCTGCCGGGCTTCAGCGGGGAGTGGGAGGTAAAGCAGTTGCGGGAGTTGGCAGACATTCGTAGCGGTGGAACGCCAAGCACGACACAACCGCAGTTTTGGGATGGCGATATCCTCTGGTGCACGCCCACTGACATTACCGGGTTGAACGGCTTCAAATACCTCAACGACACAAGCCGCAAGATTTCGCTCCAAGGCTTGAAAAGCAGTTCAGCCGAAATGATCCCGGCCAATTCGATTGTAATGACCTCACGAGCCACCATTGGTGAGTGCGCGATCAATACAGTCCCAGTTTCCACGAACCAGGGCTTCAAGAACTTCATTCCGTTCGACCATGTTGATGTGGAGTTTCTCTACTACCTGCTACTTACGCAAAAGCAAGGGTTCATCAGTCTGTGCGGTGGCAGCACGTTCCTCGAAATCGGCAAGACTCAGCTAGCCGTTTTTGAAGTAAAGCTACCCGCGGAGAAAACTGAACAAACCGCCATCGCCACCATCCTCTCCGACATGGACGTTGAGATCGCAGCGCTGGAAGAAAAACTCGCCAAGGCCCGCAACCTCAAGCAGGGCATGATGCAGGAACTGCTCACCGGGAGGATTCGGCTGGTGTGAGCACAGCCCGTCGAGCAGGGTTAAATTAGCGCTTGGCATTATTTTAGTTTTCAAATAGAATCTAAAACAACGTCCAGGCTTGCTTTAACTTTGGGGAGGGGTGCACCGATGAAGCATTTTCAGGCTGGCCGCTGGGTCCAGCAGGCGCACTACAAGAGCTTTCAGCCTAACCCCATCAACCGCGCGTGGGTGGTGGACGATATGGCCTTGCTCCAGTTGCTCGGCCAGGCGGATCGCGAATTGGGCAGGCTGGATATGTATTCCGAATACATCCCGAACATTGACCTCTTTATCCGCATGCATGTGCTGAAGGAGGCAACCCAGTCTAGCAAGATCGAAGGGACGCAGACCAATATAGAGGAGGCGCTGCTGGAGAAGGAGGATGTGGCGCTGGAGCGGCGCGACGACTGGGAAGAGGTGCAGAACTACGTGGCGGCGATGAACGAGGCGGTGGACAAGTTGCGGACGCTGCCTTTTTCAGCGCGGCTGATCCGCGCGACGCACAAGACGCTGATGCAGGGGGTGCGCGGCAAGCACAAGCACCCGGGCGAGTTCCGGCGCAGCCAAAACTGGATCGGCGGGGCGACCATTGACGATGCGGTGTTCGTGCCGCCGGTGCACGAGGCCGTCGGGGAGTTGATCGGCGACATCGAGCAGTTCGTGCATAACGACCGGCAGCATTTTCCCGAACTGTTGAAGATTGCGCTGGTGCATTACCAATTCGAGACCATCCACCCCTTCCTGGATGGCAATGGCCGTGTGGGGCGTCTGCTGATTACCCTGTACTTGGTGAGCCGGGAGATATTGAAGCAGCCGGTGCTTTATTTGTCGGATTTTTTCGAGCGTAACCGCCAGCTTTATTACGACAATCTGATGCGGGTAAGGGAAAAGAACGATCTGCTGCAATGGTTCCGGTTCTTTCTGGTGGGGGTGATCGAAACAGCGAAAAACAGCACCGCGACGTTCGACAACATTCTCAAGCTGCAAAAGCAGGTGGAGTCGCAGCTACAGACGCTGGGCAGCCGCACGGCAAATGCGCAGAAGGTGCTGAATTACCTGTACCAGCGGCCGGTGGTCAATGCGGCCAGGGTGGGCGAGGCGGCGGGCGTGTCGCCGGCATCGGCATACAAATTGATCGCCGACCTGGAACAGTTTGGGATACTGAAGGAAATCACTGGGGGCAAGCGCGGCAAGATATACGCGTTCGATGCCTATTTGAAGCTGTTCAAATAACGACGGGTAGGCCAGGTCATGCAGTCATCCAAGGTCGGACAAATCGAGCGGCATACGCAGAACCGGGTGGTCGCCCTGTTCCGCAACGAACTGGGTTACCGCTACCTCGGCGACTGGTCGGACCGCGACGGCAACAGCAACATCGAGGAAGAACTGCTCACGATGTGGCTGAGCAAGAGCGGCTACTCGCAAGCGCAGATTAGCGTGGGGCTGCACAAGCTGCGCACCGAGGTGGACAACCACAACCGCACGCTCTACGGCAACAACCAGGCCCTTTATAACCTGCTGCGCTACGGCGTGCCGGTGAAAATCGAGGCTGGCAAAGTCACGGAGACCGTGCACCTCATCAATTGGCAGCAGCCGGCGAAGAACGACTTCGCCATCGCAGAGGAGGTGACGCTCAAGGGTAACCACGAGCGGCGGCCGGACATCGTGCTGTATGTGAACGGCATCGCCATCGGCGTGCTGGAGTTAAAGAACAGCCGCGTCTCCATCGGCGACGGTATCCGGCAACTGCTTTCCAACCAGCAGAAAGAATTCAACGAGTGGTTTTTCTCAACCGTCCAGATCGTGTTCGCCGGTAACGATTCGGAGGGGCTGCAATACGGCGCCATCAAGACCAAGGAGAAATATTTCCTCAAGTGGAAGGAAGACGAGGCGGACGATAAGCTTTTCAAGCTCGACAAGTATCTGCTCAAGTTGTGCGAGAAGTGGCGTCTGATCGAGCTGATGCACGACTTCGTGCTGTTCGACGGCGGCGATAAAAAGCTGCCGCGCGTGCACCAGTATTTCGGTGTCAAGGCCGCGCAGGCGCATGTGCGCCAGAAGCAGGGTGGCATCATCTGGCACACCCAAGGCAGTGGCAAGAGCATCGTCATGGTGCTGCTCGCCAAGTGGATTCTGGAGAACAACCCCAATGCCCGCGTCGCCATCATCACCGACCGTGACGAGTTGGACAAACAGATCGAGCGCGTCTTCACCGAGGCGGGCGAGGCTATCCAGCGCACCCGCAGCGGCCGCGACCTGATGAGCCAGCTCGGCCAGGCCAAGCCGCGCCTGCTGTGCTCGCTGGTGCACAAGTTCGGCCGTAAGGACGTGGACGACTTCGATGCCTTCATCGAGGAGCTTAAAGCCCAGCCCAGCCCGACGGTGGGCGAGGTGTTCGTGTTCGTGGACGAATGCCACCGCACGCAAAGCGGCAAGCTGCACCGGGTGATGAAGGCGATGATGCCCAACGCGGTGTTCATCGGCTTCACCGGCACACCGCTGTTGAAGAAGGACAAGCAGACCAGCCTTGAGGTGTTCGGCGGCTACATTCACACCTACAAGTTCAGCGAGGGGGTGGAGGACGGGGTGGTGCTCGACCTTGTGTATGAGGCGCGGGACATTGACCAGCACCTGGGCTCGCAGGACAAGATCGACGCCTGGTTCGAGGCCAAGACCAAAGGCCTCAATGATTGGCAGAAGGCCGAACTGCGGCAGCAGTGGGGCACGATGCAGAACGTACTCAGCTCCAGGGCGCGCATGGATCGCTTGGTGGCGGATATCGTCTTCGACTTCAGCGTGAAGCCACGCCTGTCCAGTGAGCGTGGCAATGCGATCCTGGTCGCGTCCAGCATCTACGAGGCGTGCAAGTATTTCACCCTGTTCCAAAAGACGCCCTTCAAGGGTAAGTGCGCAGTCGTGACCTCCTATAACCCACTGGCCAGGGACGTGACGCTGGAGGAAACCGGCGCCAACACCGAGACCGACAAGCAGTTCATCTACAACACCTACACCGAACTGTTGAAGGATGTCGAAGCCAAGCCCAACATGAGCAAGACCGAGACCTACGAGGAGCGGGCCAAAGACCTGTTCACCAAGGAACCGGCGAATATGAAGCTACTGGTCGTGGTGGACAAGCTGCTCACCGGCTTCGATGCGCCGCCCTGCACTTATCTCTACATCGACAAGTCCATGCAGGACCACGGCCTGTTCCAGGCCATCTGCCGCGTCAATCGCCTCGACGGCGAGGACAAGGACTTCGGCTACATCGTGGATTACAAGGACCTGTTCAAGAAGGTGGGAAACGCCATCGCGGTCTACACCTCCGAGCTGGATCACAGCGCGGGCGGTCCTGACCCGGAAGTGCTGCTGCAGGATCGTCTGACGAAGGGCAAGGAACGCCTCGACAACGCCATCGAGGCACTCGCCCTGCTCTGCGAACCGGTGGAGCCGCCCAAGGGCGAACTTGAACACATCCATTACTTCTGCGGAAATACCGAGATTGCCACCGACCTGCAGGAACGGGAACCGCAGCGTTCGGCGCTCTACAAGGCGGCCGTCGCGCTGGTGCGCGTCTACGCCAACATCGCCGACGAACTGGACCTGGCCGGATACAGCGCGGCCGATGTCGGTCGCATCAAGAAGCAGCTCGACCACTATCTGAATGTCCGCGAAATCATCCGCAAGGCCAGCGGCGAGACGCTCGACCTCAAGGCCTACGAGGCCGACATGCGGCACCTGATCGACACCTACATTGAGGCAGACGAGCCGCGCAAGATTTCGCCGTTCGACAATATGGGGCTGCTGGAGCTGATCGTGAAGACCGGCATCGCGGATGCGATCAACTCACAGCTGGGCGGCCTGAAGGGCAACAAGAATGCGATCGCGGAGACCATTGAGAACAACGTTCGCCGCAAGATCATCAAGGAGCACCTCAACGACCCGGCCTACTACGAGAAAATGTCGGTGCTGCTGGATGAGATCATCGCGTCGCGTAAGGCGAAGGCCATCGAATACGAAGATTACTTGAAGCGCATCGCTGAACTGGCCAGGAAGGTTGAGATCGGGTATTCGGAGGAAGCGCCGGAAAAACTGAACACCCCGGGCAAACGCGCGATCTACAACAACCTGAAAGCGAAAGGTGTGGCCGAATCGGCTGTCTCTTACGGGCGCGCGGCCGAAGATGAGGCGTTGGAACTAGCCCTGCGAATAGATGACTCCGTCAGGCGCGTGCGACCCGATGGGTGGCGTGGCGTCCAGGCGCGCGAACAAGTCATCAAGCGGGCGCTGTATGACCTATTGCAGGACGCGGCTGAGGTGGAACGACTCTTCCTCATCATCAAGGTGCAGAGAGAATACTGATGGTCAGGCAGATGCAACTGGGCGGCATTGTCGTAGACGTGGTGTTCAAGAACATCAAGAACGTCCATCTCAGCGTCTATCCTCCGTCCGGCAAGGTGCGGATCTCTGCACCGTTACGCATGAACGCTGACACCATCCGGGTGTATGCGATATCCAAGCTCGACTGGATCAAGCAACAGCAGAATAAGCTGCGAGCGCAGGAACGGGAAACGCCGCGCGAGTATCTCGACCGTGAGAGTCATTACGTCTGGGGTAAGCGCTATTTGCTCAAGGTAATAGAGCAAGACGTGGCCCCGGCAGTGGAACTCAAACACAGCAAGTTGCTGCTGCAGATTCGTCCCGGTTCTGGTGAAGAAAAGAAGCAGTTCCGCCCTTGATCGAGAAATGGCAGCCGCTGATGGGCGTGAATGTCGAGCGGTTCTTTGTGCAACGAATGAAAACGAAGTGGGGCAGCTGCAATCACGGTTCCGGAACCATCCGCCTCAATACGGAACTCGCCAAAAAGCCGTGGGAGTGCCTCGAATACATAGTCGTGCACGAAATGACCCACCTGCTGGAGCCCACTCACAATCAGCGCTTTGTTGCTCTGATAGATCAGTTCATGTCCAAATGGCGATTCCATCGGGAGGAGCTGAATCGCCTGCCCGTGCGGCATGATACATGGAGCTACTGACGCGGAGGAGCGGCTAATACGGGTCGCTCGTTGGGGTCGCGTCTTGTCTTTTGCTCTAGCATGTTAAACGCTGTCATCAGTACTTCCCTGCCTGTGCGTAGCACGCAGACAGGCGAAACTGCCCAATCCCACGTGGGGACGGATCACCCTCACCCCCGGCACTCTCCCTGAGGGAAGAGCGAAGCGAAGGGTGCGGGGGTATGGAGGTATCGGACGGATGACAGGATGGGCCTTGTTCTCCGGCTTCACCACGACTTGGCCCCGACGCACATCGTCCGCCGCGGCCGGATGGCCGTGGGGGTGGTCACAGTTCCTTGAGGAAATCACGCCACACGAGCGCCCGGAGGCGGCGCAGCAGCCAGGTCTTACCGGCCCCGCGGGGTCCGGTCAGGACCACCGCCGGAAAGACTTTCGCGGCCTTCAGTATCTGCCGCTCCAACTCACGTGGGATGTGTCTCATGACTGAGAATTCTAAAGCAGCACTTAAGAATTCTCAGGCCGACGTTTACCGCGACTGGGCCGTTCTGGCCCGGCGCACGAAACAGCAAAATGGTGGGCCGTGTGCGAGTCGAACGCACGACCAACAGATTAAAAGTCTGCTGCTCTACCGGCTGAGCTAACGGCCCAGTACTGATGAACTTCACGGTGCCTTCCATGGCGGTGCCGCAACAGCTTCGATTACCCACGGCCAGTACATCCCTGTACTGGCGTTCGCTGCTTCGCAGCTCACCTGAGCTAACGGCCCCAATAATACTAAGCGCGCGCAGCGCCTCGGCTCGCCCTCTTCTCCCCTTGCGGGAGAAGGGGTGGGAATGAGGGCAGCGCTCTATTTTAATGCGGATAGGCGATGAACACCAATTTAATTACTGATAACGGGTAGGATCGGTGATGGCGGCGGCCTTGAAGCCCGCGGCGCGCAGGCGGCAGGCGTCGCACTTGCCGCAGGCGCGGCCTTGTGCGTCAGCGGCGTAGCAGGAGACGGTGAGCGCAAAGTCCACGTCCAGCCGTGCGCCTTCCTTGATGATCTCCGCCTTGCTCAGGTGTATGAGCGGGGTGTGGATGGTGAAGCGCGCGCCCTCCACGCCCGCCTTGGTGGCGACATTGGCGAGCTTGGCGAAGGCCTCGATGAACTGCGGGCGGCAGTCGGGGTAGCCCGAATAATCCACCGCATTCACGCCGATGAAGATGTCGAAGGCGTGCAGCACTTCGGCCCAGGCCAGGGCGAGGGCGAGAAACACCGTGTTGCGCGCGGGGACGTAGGTTACCGGAATGCCGCCGCCGGGTTGGTGCGGAACCTTGATGGCGGGATCGGTGAGCGCCGAGCCGCCGATGGCGGCAAGATCAATTTTGATGACCTTGTGCTCGAGCGCGCCGAGCTGTTTTGAAATCAGCGCGGCGGCATTGAGCTCAGCGCGGTGGCGCTGGCCGTAATCAAACGTCAGGGTGTAACACTGAAAGCCCGTCTCGCGCGCGATGCCCAGGGTGGTGGCCGAGTCCATGCCGCCGGACAGCAGCACCACTGCCTTGGTGTGCTGCGCGGTAAAGGGAAGAACGGCGGCGCTCATTATTTACCGGGCACGTCGCCCCACAGATATTTATGTAACTGGATTTGCAGGCGTACCGGGAGGCGGTCTTGTAATATCCAGTCGGCCAGTTCAGTGGCGTTCAATTGCTGATAGCTGGGCGAAAACAGTATCTCGCACGGAAATGAATACTGTTTGAGCACGCCTTTCGCCCATTCGTAATCCGCGCGGTCACAGATCACGAATTTCACTTCATCGCGCGGCGTGAGATGGGCGATGTTGGCGTAAAGATTTTTATCCGCCTCGCCGGAGCCCGGCGTTTTGATGTCCAGCACCCTGACCACGCGCGGGTCCACTTGCGACACATCCAGCGCGCCGCCGGTTTCCAGCGAGACCTCATAACCCTGATCGCACAGCGCGCGCAATAAACCCAGGCAGGCCTTTTGCGCCAGCGGTTCGCCGCCGGTGATGGTGACGTAACGCGCGCCATACTCAGCCACTCGACTCAGGATTTGCGCCTGGGTAAACCACTCGCCGCCGTGAAACGCATACGCCGTATCGCAATAGCCACAGCGCAGCGGGCAGCCGGTGAGGCGCACGAACACCGTAGGCAGGCCCACGCTGCACGTCTCGCCTTGCAGGGAGTAAAAGATTTCCGTGACGCGCAGACGTGTTTGCGCCGCGTCCGTATTTTTGGAAACCGGTTGAGTGGGCACTGCTTCAGACATGCGAGTATTTTACACCCGCCGGGCATAGTCTAATGCCCTTCTTTCTTCATTCTTTGCAGGCGGCTGTCGGCCAGTTTGGCGACGGGAGTGTCAGGGTAGTTTTTTATCACTGCATTGAGCGCATTGCGCGCCTCGTTCCAGGCGCCGGTTTCGTAATGCACGAAACCGATCTTGAGCGCCGCGTCGGGACGTTTGGCGCTGCCGGGATAGCGCTCCAGCACGGTTTGAAACGCCTGCAGGGACTCCTTGAAGCGGCGCGTGACGTAATAGGTTTCGCCCAGCCAGTATTGCGCCTTATCGGCGTTCGCGCCGTTCGGGTAACGGTTCAGATAATCCTGGAACGCCGCGATCGCCTTGTCATAATGCGCTTCCTTGAGCAGCGCAAAGGCTTGGCTGTAGGCGGTCTCTTCTTCCGCGCTCGCGGCCGCCGGCTTGGCGCCGGGTTTTGCCGCAGGAGCGGGTGGTGCCGGGCCGGGCGGCGGTGCGCCGCCGCTGTCAGGCTGCGAGTCCGCCGTTTCGGGCAAACTGCCGGGCTCCACTCCGCTCACAGGGGGAGGAGAGGCCGCAAGCTTCTTTTCGATCTCGGACAGCCTGCGGTCGAAATCGCGCAACGCATTGAGCTGCCCTTGCTTTAGCTCGCCGAGGCTGTGGCCCTGCTCCTCGATCCCGCCTTGCAGGCGTTGCAACTCCCGCTGCATGGCGTCCAGGCGCGAGATGATCTCGCCCTGGTTTTCCAGCAGGCGCTCCAGGCGCGCGATGCGCTCCTCCAGCGTAAGCGGCTTGCGCCCCTCCTCCGCGCCCGCTGCGAGCGCAGGGAGGAGTAAAGCAAAGAGGCAGAGCGCGCGCCGCGAAATCATCAACGTTTGGTGTAGACGATCTCGACGCGGCGGTTCTGACCCCAGGCGTTTTCATCGTGACCGGCGGCCACCGGCTTCTCTTCGCCGTAGCTTACGGTTTGAATCTGCGCGCTTGCCGCGCCTTCCGCCATCAACAGGGCACGCACTGCATTGGCGCGCCGCTCTCCCAGCGCCAGGTTGTATTCACGCGAGCCGCGCTCATCGGCGTGGCCTTCCAGGGTGACGGCGGCTCCGGGGTTTTGCGACAGGTAACGCGCGTGCGCCGAAACGGTGGGGCGGAACTCGCTCCTCACTTCGCTGCTGTCGAGCTCAAAGTAAACAAGGCGCTTGGCGAGCGGGCTGCTGGGATCATCCAGTTCGGAGCCGGTAAACGCGCCGCCCTCGGCTATGCCTTGCGTGACGCCCCCTTCGAGGCCGCTCTCCGCGCCGCGTTCTTCAACTTGGGCGCCTTCCTGTTTGGTCGGCGTGGAGGGGCAGCCGAACAGCAAAGCGGCGGGCAGCACGATAAACAATAATTGGCTGATGCGTTTCATTTCATATCTCCTGTTGTTGTGATTACTGTTGAAGAATCAAACGCCGTCCGAACGGCGACCAGGCGGCCTCGCGCACGTCGCCCTCTTGCAGCAGCAGGCGTTGATGCACGCGTCCATCCACCGATACCGCCGCAAGCAGGCCTTTTCTGCCGTCATTGGTGGCGTAAATAATCATGGCGCCATTGGGCGCGAAGCTGGGCGACTCGTCCAGCGTGCGGTCGGTAAGCACGCGCAGCGCCTTGGTTTCCAGGTCCAGCACCGCGATGCGGTATTGTCCGCGCGCGCCGTGCACCATGGCAAGCAGCTTGCCATCCGGCGAGTAGCGCCCGCGCGCATTATAATCGCCCTCAAAGGTGACGCGCTGCGCATTGCCGCCCGCGGCGGGCATCATATAAAGCTGCGGCTTGCCGCCGCGGTCGGAGGTGAACACGATGCGCTGGCCGTCCGGCGACCAGGCCGCTTCGGTGTCTATCGCGGGGTTGCTGGTGAGCCGCTCCAGCACCTTGCTCGCCAGGTTCATCACGTAAATCTCCGGGTTGCCGTCCTTGGACAGCGTGAGCGCGAGCCGCGTTCCGTCCGGCGACCAGGCGGGCGCGCCGTTCAACCCCGGAAACGAGGCGAGCAATTCGCGCCTGCCGCTGGTAATCTCCTGGATGTAAATCTGCGCGCGCTTGTTTTCAAACGACAGATACGCCAGCCGCGTTCCGTCCGGCGACCAGGCGGGCGACAGCAGCGGCTGCTTGGAGGTGAGGATGGTCTGCGGGTTGTAGCCGTCGGCGTCCGCCACCTGCAACGCATAGCTCTGCTGCTTCGGCGCGAGGGCGGATACGGTCACGTAGGCGATGCGGGTGTTGAACGCACCCGGCTGGCCGGTGAGTTTCTCATAAATAATGTCGCTGATCTGGTGCGCGGCGCGGCGCAATTCCTGCGCCCCGCTCGGAATGTTGTAACCGGCGATGCGCGCGCCGCGGAATACGTCGAGCAGCTCGAACTGCACGCTGTACTGCCCGGCCGCCGTGGCGCGCACCTTGCCCACCACCAGGAAGTCGGAGCCGAGAGCGCGCCAGTCACGGAAATTGACTTCACTGCCTTGGTGCGGGCGCGCGAGCATGTCCTTCTCCGGCAGTGGAGCGAAGCGGCCGCTGCGTTTGAGATCATTCGTCACGATGGCGCTCACATCCTCCGGCGGCAGCCCCTGGCCTTCCACGGCGAACGGCACGATGGCGATCGGCAGCGCGCCTTCCGCG
>JAMCTV010000024.1 GCA_023381235.1 Gammaproteobacteria bacterium | reverse complement strand
GCGCAGGATGTGGCGCTGATCCACCTTGTCGCCGCGCTTCAGGTGCAGCACCATGCCGAGGTAGGACTGCGGGTCGCCCAGGCCGTAGATCGCCGACACGGTGGCGACGATGATGGCGTCTTCGCGTTCCAGCAGCGCGCGCGTGGAGGACAGGCGCATCTGCTCGATGTGTTCGTTGATCGAGGCGTCCTTTTCGATGTAGGTGTCGGAGGAGGGGACGTAGGCCTCCGGTTGGTAGTAATCGTAATAGGATACGAAATACTCCACCGCGTTATCGGGGAAGAACTCGCGCATCTCGCCGTAGAGCTGCGCGGCCAGCGTCTTGTTGGGCGCGAGTATCAGCGCCGGGCGCTGCACCGTCTGGATGACATTGGCGATGGTGTAGGTCTTGCCGGAGCCGGTGACGCCGAGCAGTGTCTGGCGCGCGAGGCCGTCTTGCAGCCCTTCCACCAGGCGCGCGATGGCCTCCGGCTGGTCGCCGGCGGGGCTGAACCGGGTGCTGAGGGCGAAGTTGGGTCGTTTTTCGCTCATGGGGGATTCTGGTTGCGCGCTCAATCAGATATAGTAAGCAAATTTTGGGTCATTGTTGAGGGATTTCCAGGTTGGACGTGACACTTTCCAGGCGCGTAGCGCTCATCAAGCCGTCCGCCACGCTCGCCGTCACGGCACGCGCCGCCGCGCTCAAGGCGGCGGGCAAGGACATTATCGGCCTCGGCGCCGGCGAGCCGGACTTCGATACGCCTGAGCACATCAAGCAGGCGGCGATCAAGGCGATACAGGCCGGCTTTACCAAGTACACCGCGGTGGACGGCACGCCGGGCTTGAAGCAGGCCGTCGCCGCCAAGCTGCGGCGCGAGAACAACCTCGATTATACACCCGGCCAGGTGCTGGTGTCGGTAGGCGGCAAGCACAGCTTCTATAATCTGGCGCAGGCGCTGCTCAATCCGGGCGATGAGGTCATCATCACCGCGCCGTATTGGGTGTCTTACCCGGACATGGTGCTGCTGGCCGAGGCCAGGCCGGTCATCGTGCAGGCGGGCATCGAACAGCAATTCAAGATTACCCCGGCGCAACTCGATGCCGCCATCACCCCCAAAACACGCCTGGTGGTGTTGAACAGCCCCTCCAACCCGACTGGCGCGACTTATACCCGCGCCGAGCTTGCCGCGCTGGGCGTGGTGCTGCGCCGTCACCCGCACGCCCTGATCGCCAGCGATGACATCTACGAGCACATACTGTTAAGCGGCGAGCCGTTCTGCAATATTCTCAACGCCTGCCCCGATCTTTATGAACGCACCGTAATTATCAACGGCGTGTCCAAGAGTTACTCCATGACCGGCTGGCGCATCGGCTATGCCGCCGGGCCTAAGCCGTTGATTGAGGCGATGAAGAACATCCAATCGCAAAGCACCTCCAACCCGGCCTCGATTTCACAGGCCGCGGCGCAGGCGGCGCTGGAAGGCGATCAGTCGTTCATGCAAGAGTGGTTGCGCCAATTCAAGGAGCGCCACGAGTTTGTAGTGAAAGAATTGAATCGCATCAAGGGCGTGCAGTGCCTGCCCTCGCCGGGCGCGTTTTATTCTTTCCCCAGGGTGCAGGGTGCGATCGAGGCGCTGGGCGTCAAGGACGATGTGGAGTTCGCCGAGTATCTGCTGAACGAAATCGGCGTGGCCCTGGTGCCCGGCTCCGCCTTCGGCGCGCCGGGCTACGTGCGTTTGTCGTTCGCCACCAGTATGGATAATTTACGCGCGGCGCTCACGCGCATGCAAAAACTGCTGGGAACCGTAAACTAACCCAGCAGTTTGCGCGCGGCGCTGACCGCCGCGCCGTGCTTGATGGGCGCATTAAAGCGCGCCAGCGTTTCCTCCAGTGCGCTCAGGCAAAACAGCACGTTGGTGGGATTGCTGGCATAGCCCATGAGGCCGATGCGCCAGATTTTCCCCGCCATTGCGCCAAGTCCCGCGCCGATTTCCAGATTGTAGTCGTTAAGCAGCGCGGCGCGTACCGCGGCGTCATCCACGCCGCCGGGGATGTAAATCGAATTCAACTGCGGCAGGCGCTCGCCTTCCTTGACCACGAAGCGCAAGCCCATCGCCTCGATGCCCGCCTTCAGCGCCTGATGATTGCGCGCGTGGCGCGCCCAGGCGTTTTCCAGGCCTTCTTCTTGCAGAATCACCAGCGCCTCGTGCAGGCCATACAGCGCGTTTATGGGCGCGGTGTGATGGTAGGCGCGCTTACCGCTGCCCCAGTAGCCCATCACCAGCGTCAAATCCAGAAACCAGCTCTGCACCCTGGTTTTGCGCGCCTTGATTTTATCCACCGCGCGTTCATTGAAGCTCACCGGCGACAATCCCGGCGTGCAGGACAGGCATTTTTGCGAGCCGGAATAGATCGCGTCCACGTTCCACTCATCCACTTTGAGCGGCGAGCCGCCGAGCGAGGTGACGGCGTCCACGATGGCGAGCGCGCCGTGACGATGGGCGACTTCAACCAGGGTTTTTACATCCGACTGCGCGCCGGTGGAGGTCTCGGCGTGCACGAAGGCGGCGAGCTTGGCGTCCGGGTTTTTCTTGAACGCCTGCTCCAGTTTGTCCGGATCCACCGCGCTGCCCCAGGCATCTTCCACCATCACGGCGGCCGCGCCGCAGCGTTCCACGTTTTCCTTCATGCGCCCGCCGAACACGCCGTTCTGGCACACGATCACCTTGTCGCCGGGCTCGATCAGATTCACGAAGCACATTTCCATGCCCGCCGAGCCGGGCGCGGAGACCGGCAGGGTGAGCGGGTTTTTGGTCTGGAAGGCGTACTGCAACAGCGCCTTCATCTCGTCCATCATCGAGACAAACACCGGGTCGAGATGGCCGATGGTGGGGCGCGACATCGCCTCCAGAATACGCGGGTTGACGTCGGACGGGCCGGGGCCCATCAGGGTGCGGCGCGGAGGGTGAAAGGATTTTATCGTCATGAGTTATTTTTAATGGAGCGGTTACAGTTGCACGTCAAATCGTTTCAGCGCGAGAATCATAACAAGGTACAGCAGCAGCATGATAGCAATGGAAACTGCCAGCGCAGGGTAAAACCCCAAGCCCTTTTTTATCAAAATCGGCAAGGCAAGGAACAGGGAAAAGGTGGGGAAGATCAGCCAGAATATGCTGTGCGAAAGCTGCGCCACCTTTTCCACGCTCTTGGTGTCTATATACAGCCAGATCATGGCCAGCAGCGAGATTGTCGGCAGCGACACCAGCAGGCCGCCGGCGAGCGTGCTGCGCTTGGAGATCTCCGCGACCGCCACAATAATCAGGGCGGAAACGAGTATTTTGAATATTAAATAAGCCATGGTCAATTGTCCAAAAGTTCGATCCAGTGTTTTACAGGTATGTTCGATGCGCTTTGCATATGAACGAGGCAGCCGATATTCGCGGTAGCGATGCATTCCGGGCCGCCGGATTGCAATGCGGCAAGTTTGTTTTTGAGCAGTTGCCG
>JAMCTV010000023.1 GCA_023381235.1 Gammaproteobacteria bacterium | reverse complement strand
CCGACCATTTTCTGCGCAGCGCATCTGTCAATTTGTCCATCAACGGCAACAGCACCTGAGTGCGCGCCTCGCGCAGCATGAGGGCATAGGCGATATTGTTGATATCCTCCGAGGTGCAGGCAAAATGCAGGAATTCGGCGGCGGCCTGCAATTCCTTGTTACCCTTGACCTGCTCCTTGAGAAAATACTCAATCGCCTTTACATCATGGTTGGTGGTGCGTTCGATTTCCTTGACGCGTTGGGCAGCCTGCAAGTCGAATTTCTCGACCAGGGTGTCGAGCGCACGTTGCGCGGTTGCGCTGAATGGCGCGACTTCAGGAATGTCCGGGCTGGCGGCGAGCCATTGCAGCCAGCGCACCTCCACCAGCACCCGGTAGCGGATCAGGCCGAATTCGCTGAATACCGCGCGCAGCGCCTCGGTCTTTTTGGCGTAGCGCCCGTCCAGAGGTGAAATTGCAGTGAGATCAGAATGTTCCATCTGCTTAGGGTAGCGTCAAACGCGTTAGAATCCTAGTCCGTCATGGTGAAAAAGGCCCAAAATCTACACAAACTGTTGGCCGAGGTGCGCGCCTGCCGCGCCTGCGCCGACTTGCCGCTCGGTCCCAGGCCCATCGTGCGCGCCAGCGCCACGGCGCGGTTGCTGATCGTAGGCCAGGCCCCCGGCACGCGCGTGCACCACACCGGGTTGTCCTGGAACGACCCCAGTGGCGACCGGCTGCGCGCATGGATGAATGTGGACCGGGACACGTTTTACGACGAGGCGCGTGTGGCCGTTATCCCGATGGGTTTTTGCTACCCCGGCAAGGGCAAGGGCGGCGACCTGCCCCCGCGCCCGGAGTGCGCCGAACTGTGGCGCGAGCGCTTGCACAATGCCCTGCCCCAGATCGAGCTAACCCTGCTCATCGGCCAGTACGCGCAGCGCTATTATCTGGGCGAACGTCAATACGGTTCACTAACCGAGACCGTGCGCCACTGGCGCGAATATCTGCCGCATTACCTGCCCCTGCCCCACCCGTCGCCGCGCAATCTGCTGTGGCTCAAGCGCAACCCATGGCTTGAACGCGAGGTGGTGCCGGTGTTGCGCGCCGAAATACAGCGCTTGCTCGCTGTACCCCAACTCGCTAGACCTAAGCGAAAGAGCTAAAATAGGATTTTACCCCCAGGATCACGCAGTGCTAGACGCTTATCGCAAACATGTTGCCGAACGCGCGGCCCAACACCTGCCGCCGCTGCCGCTCAACGCCAAACAGACCGCCAAGCTGGTCGAGCTGTTAAAGAACCCGCCCGGCGACGAGGGCGAGCTTCTGCTGGAGTTGATTACCCAGCGCGTGCCGCCGGGTGTGGATCAGGCGGCCTATGTGAAGGCCGGGTTTCTTGCGGCGCTGGCTTCAAACGAGGCGCAGTCGCCGCTCATCACCCGGCAGCGTGCTGTGGAGTTGCTCGGCACCATGCTGGGCGGCTACAACATCCATCCGCTGATTGATCTTTTGGACGATAAAGAATTGGCGCCAGCGGCGGTGCAGGCGCTGGGCCACACGCTGTTGATCTTCGATGCCTATCACGACGTGGCGAACAAGACCAGGAATAATCCCCACGCGCGGCAGGTGTTGCAGTTGTGGGCCGACGCCGCGTGGTTTACGCGCCGCGTGCCGCTTGCCGATGAAATCACCGTCACCGTGTTCAAGGCGCCTGGCGAAACCAACACCGACGATCTCTCGCCCGCCTCCGAGGCGTGGAGCCGCCCGGACATCCCGCTCCATGCCAGGAGCATGCTCATCAATAAAATGCCGGATGCGCTAGTCACCATCGAGGTGCTGAAAAAGAAGGGCCACCCGCTGGCCTACGTCGGCGACGTCGTAGGCACCGGCTCCTCGCGCAAGTCCGCCATCAACTCGGTGCTGTGGCACATGGGGCATGACATTCCTTACGTGCCGAACAAGCGCCAGGGCGGCGTGATAGTGGGCGGCAAAATTGCGCCCATCTTTTTCAATACCGCGGAAGATTCAGGCGCGCTGCCCATCGAGTGCGCGGTGGACAAGTTGAACACCGGCGATGTGATAAAAATCCACCCGCGCGCCGGTCGCATCACCAATCAAACAGGCGACGAGTTGGCGCGCTTCGAACTGAAGCCCGCCACGCTGCCGGACGAGGTGCGCGCCGGTGGACGCATTCCTTTAATCATCGGCCGCGCGCTTACCGACAAGGCGCGCGAGCACTTGGGATTGGCGCATTCGGCCGTGTTTATCCGCCCAGTAGCGCCGAAAGACAGCGGCAAAGGTTACACGCTGGCGCAGAAAATGGTCGGCCGCGCCTGCGGCGTGAAGGGCGTGCGTCCCGGAACATATTGTGAACCGCGCATGACCACGGTCGGTTCGCAGGACACCACCGGCGCCATGACGCGCGACGAGCTTAAAGAGCTCGCATGCCTCGGTTTCTCGGCAGATTTAGTCATGCAGAGTTTTTGCCACACCGCGGCCTATCCCAAGCCGGTGGACATCGAATTGCAGCACGAACTCCCCGACTTCATCCGCACCCGCGGCGGCGTGGTGCTGCGCCCCGGCGACGGTATCATTCACTCGTGGCTCAACCGCATGCTGTTGCCCGACACCGTCGGCACCGGCGGCGACTCGCACACGCGCTTTCCCATCGGCATCAGCTTTCCCGCAGGCTCCGGTCTCGTCGCCTTCGCCGCCGCACTCGGCGTGATGCCACTCAACATGCCCGAATCCGTGCTGGTACGCTTCAAGGGCAAGATGCAGCCCGGCATCACGCTGCGCGATCTGGTGAACGCCATCCCGTATGTCGCGCTGCAAAAGGGTTTGCTCACGCTCGACAAAAAGGGCAAGCAAAATGTCTTCTCCGGGCGCGTAATGGAAATCGAAGGATTACCCGACCTCAAGATCGAGCAGGCGTTCGAATTCGCCGACGCCTCGGCGGAGCGTTCGGCCAACGGCTGCACGGTGCGCCTCAACAAAACGCCGGTGATCGAATATTTAAACTCCAACGTCACACTACTGAAGTGGATGATTGCCACCGGCTACGAGGACCGGCGCACGCTGGAGCGGCGCATCCAGGCGATGGAGGCGTGGCTCGCCAAACCGGAATTGCTCGAAGCCGACAAGGACGCCGAATACGCCGCCGTGGTTGAGATTGATATGAACGCGATCAAGGAACCGCTGCTCGCCTGCCCCAACGACCCGGACAAGATAAAACCCCTGTCGGAAGTCGCTGGCGATCACGTGGACGAAGTGTTCATCGGCTCGTGTATGACTAACATCGGCCACTACCGCGCGGCGGGCAAGATACTGGAAGACGGCGGCGAAGTGCCGGTGCGCCTGTGGATCGTGCCGCCCACGCGCATGGACGCGCATCAACTCACTGAAGAAGGCTACTACGCCGTCTTCGGCCGCGCCGGCGCACGCACCGAAGTGCCCGGCTGCTCACTCTGCATGGGCAATCAGGCGCGCACACGTGATGGCGCGACCGTGATGTCCACCTCCACGCGCAACTTTCCCAACCGCATGGGCAAGGACGCCAACGTCTATCTGGGCTCGGCGGAACTCTCCGCCGTCACCGCCAAACTCGGACACATCCCGACCGTGAAGGAGTACATGGACTACACCCACCGCATCGCGCCACTGTCGGACAACATATACCGCTACCTCGACTTCCACCAGATGGCGGAATACGTTGCAACGGCTGAAAAAGAGATGACGGCTCCAACCTAGCAGCATTGTCGGATCCGCTACGCCCTTCGATTTCACTCAGGACAGGCTTGATCCGACCTACTGCGCTCGGAGTCCATCGGCTATGAGCCCAAACGTCCGAATTAACCGGCTGGCGCGGCTTTATCGCGCCAGCCCCGGTTGAATGAATTGTTAGAAATAGGTTTTGAACAAGGGGATTGAAACAAACAACAACCCTCCTGCAAAACCGAAGCCCGACAGGTTGGGAAAG
>JAMCTV010000022.1 GCA_023381235.1 Gammaproteobacteria bacterium | reverse complement strand
CAGGAGCAGAAACAGGCAGGCGCGCGTGGACCCGGACGATATTTACAACGGCATCATCAAAAGTGTGGCGTTCGGCTTCGTAACGACGTGGATCGCCGTGTTCCAGGGCTATGACGCCGCGCCTACTTCGGAGGGAGTGAGCCGCGCCACCACTTACACCGTGGTGCACGGTTCGCTTGCGGTGCTGGGGCTGGATTTTGTATTAACCTCATTCATGTTCGGAGATTGAAATGATCAAAACCAAGACCTTGGAGGTCAGCGTCGGCCTGTTCGTGATTCTGGGCTTCGCCGCGCTGTTTTATCTCGCCATGCAGGTGAGCAATCTGAGCGCCTTCGGCGTCACCCGCATGGACGGCTACACCGTGACGGCCCATTTTGAAAACGTCGGCAGCCTCAAGGTGGGCGCGCCGGTGACCATCGCCGGGGTGCGCGTGGGGCGCGTCACCGCAATCGGCATAGACCATAAAACGCAAGAGGCGGCGGTGCAGATCACCATTTCTTCCGACCACAACGACATCCCGCTCGATACCGGCGCCAGCATTCTCACCTCCGGTCTGCTGGGCGAGCAGTACGTAGGCTATGCCGATTGCGGTGACGAAAAATCTTTAAAGGGAGGCGACGAGATCAAGCTCACCCAGTCGGCCCTGGTGCTGGAAAAAATCATCAGTCAGGTGCTGTTCAACAAGGCAGCCGAAGGCCCTGACAAGAAGTAGATCAGGAAATAGATTTGGCACGCAGTTTGCCCTATAATAAGTGGTTAGTCCCGGCAGCAGGTGCTCACTCACATGAAACGTCTGGCGTACTTATTCCTGGCGCTGCTCTGCGTCAGCAACACGGCTTGGGCCATGGCCGAAGCGCCCGCCTCGGCGCAGGAACTGGTGCAGAAACAAACCGATCTCATGCTGAGCACGTTCAAGGCGCAGCGCGAGCAGATCACCAAAGACCCGCAGTTGCTGTACAGGCTGGTGGACGAGATCGTGTTGCCGCACTTCGATTTCGAGAAGATGTCGAGTTGGGTGATAGGCAAGCACTGGCGCAGTGCGACAGATGAACAAAAGACGCGATTTGTGCAGGAGTTCCGCTCCCTGCTGGTGCGCACCTACGCCGTTGCCCTGTATGAGTACACCGACCAGCAGGTGGTCTATCTGCCCTCCCGGAGCGATCCGGCCGCCAGGGAAACCACGGTGAAGACCGAGGTACACCAGTCAGGCGGGGCGCCGCCTATCTTGATCAATTACGATCTTTACTTCAAGGATAACGCGTGGAAGGTGTATGACGTGACCATCGAAGGCACCAGCCTGGTCACCAACTACCGCAGCAACTACGCAAGTGAAATCCGTCAGCACGGCCTGGACAGCCTGATCGCCAAGCTTGCGGCGCGCAATCAGCAAAGCGTCAAGACCAGCACGAGTGAGTAACCTCAACCTCGACCCGGATCAAGAAGGGCGTTACCTGCTGTCCGGCGAACTCACCTTCGCCACCGTGCCGGACGTGTATGAGCAGGGCCACGCCATGTTCACCAACCCGGTCTCTACCCTCACCTTGAGCTTTATCAACGGTGCGGCGCGCACCGACAGCGCGGGCCTGGCACTGCTGGTGGAGTGGCTGCGCGAGGCGCGTGAGCACGGCAAGACCCTGCGTTTTGAAAACATCCCCGCGCAGCTCAAAGACCTGGCGCGGGTCTCCGGCCTGGAGCGCGTGCTGCCGCTGGGCGATTGATCGCATGGCTCCCCATCGAGGGGGAACATGCACCCTGTATGTGTTTTCCCGCCGCGGCATGAGCCTGCGTTGACCTGAAGTGGCCACAACCTCCTCCGCCATCCGCCTGCACGACGTGCGCAAATCCTTCGCGCGTCCGCATGGCCAGAATCCGGTCCATGCGCTCAAGGGCGTGGGGTTCGACATCGCGCGCGGCGAGTTTTTCGGCCTGCTGGGGCCGAACGGCGCGGGCAAATCCACGCTCATCAACATCGCTGCCGGCCTTACCCGCGCCGACCGGGGCGAAGTACGCGTGCTGGGTCATGACGTGGTGCGCGACTATCGCAACGCGCGCGCCGCGCTCGGCATCGTGCCGCAGGAGTTGATTTACGATCCGTTTTTCACGGTGCGCGAAGTTTTGCATCTGCAATCGGGCTATTTCGGCATGCCGCGCGCCAACCGCGCATGGATTGAGGAACTGCTCGACATCCTCAACCTGAGCGCGCAAGGCAACACCAATTTGCAGGCGCTGTCCGGTGGCATGAAGCGCCGCGTGCTGATCGCGCTCGCCCTGGTGCACAAGCCACAGGTGGTGGTGCTGGATGAGCCCACCGCGGGCGTGGACACCGAATTGCGCCATGCCCTGTGGAATTTCACCCGGCGTCTGCACCAGGCCGGGCACACCATCGTCCTCACCACGCATTATCTGGAGGAAGCCGAGGCATTGTGCGAGCGCATCGCAATCCTGAATGAAGGCCGCCTGGTGGCGCTGGACAGCAAACAGGGATTGCTCGCGCGCGCTCCTTACCGTTTGCTGTGCCTGACGCTGAATGAAAGCGCGCGCGCCTTACCGGAACAACTCAGGCCGCTGGTCGCCCTGCATGACGGCACACGCCTCCACCTGCGCCTGCACCGCGAACACGATTCCATGGGCTCTGTGCTGGAAACCCTGCGCGGCGCGGGCTTCCAGATTCTGGACCTCAGCACCGAGGATGCCGGACTGGAGGAGGTGTTCATCGGCCTCACCGCGCGCGCCGACAGCGGAGATGAACCATGCTGAAATACCTGCCGGGCAACCCGCGCGGCATGACCACGCTGTTCCTGAAAGAGGTGCGCCGCTTTCTCAAGGTCACGGTGCAGACCCTGTTCACGCCCATCGTCACGGTGCTGCTCTATTTGCTGATCTTCAACCACGTGCTGGAGCAACACGTCGAGGTGTTTCCCGGCATAGGTTACGGCGCGTTTCTGTTGCCCGGCCTGATGATGATGGCCATGATCCAGAACGCCTTCGCCAACAGTTCATCCAGCCTGATCCAATCCAAGCTCAACGGCAGTCTCACCTTCGTGCTGCTGGCGCCGCTCTCCAGCCTGGAGTTCTATCTGGCGTTCACCGGCGCCGCGATCCTGCGCGGCCTGCTGGTGGGCCTCGGCGTGTATCTCGCGGCGCGCTGGTTTGTGGATTTACAGGTGCTGTACCTCGGCCAGGCGCTGATCTTCGCCGTCATTGCGAGCGCGGTGCTGGGCGCGCTCGGCATGCTGGCCGCGATTCTGGCGGACACCTTCGAGCGGCTCTCCGCGTTTCAGAATTTCATCATCCTGCCGCTGTCGTTTCTGAGCGGCGTGTTTTATTCGCTCAA
>JAMCTV010000021.1 GCA_023381235.1 Gammaproteobacteria bacterium | reverse complement strand
ACCCGAGGCGCGCAGCACATCGCTTTGCCGGAGCACGGTGCCGCGCGGCAACAGCAAAGCGACCTCACGGCCATCGTCCAGACGCGCGCGCTGGCGGCTTTTCCGGCGCAACTCATAGGGCAACGTCAATGTAGCCTGGCAGGCCTCATCCGTTTTTATCCGTTCGTTGACCTGGGGCAATTCTTCAGCCGTGTACCGATTTTCCGGGATCATGTCCGCTAAAATAAAAAATAACGCTGAGCCAGCGGCAATACCGAGGCCGGTTCGCAAACAAGTAAGTTGCCGTCGGCGCGCACTTCGTAGGTTTGCGGGTCCACCTCCATGCGCGGCTGATAATTATTGTGAATAAGATCGCGCTTGTGCACCGTGCGCGTGTCGCGCACCGCCACCAGCCGTTTGTGCAAACTCAACAACTTGCCCACACCTTTCACAAGCGCGGCCTGTGAGACAAAGGTCACGCTGGTCGCCGCACGCGCCGCGCCCAATGCGCCGAACATGCGACGGTAGAGCACCGGCTGCGGCGTCGGAATGGAGGCGTTGGGATCGCCCATGGGTGCTGCGACGATCATCCCGCCCTTGATGATGAGCGCGGGCTTGGCGCCGAAAAACGCTGGGCGCCAAAGCACAATGTCGGCGAGCTTGCCGGCCTCAATGGAGCCCACCTCATGACTGATGCCATGCGTGATGGCCGGGTTGATGGCGTATTTGGCAATGTAACGCTTAACGCGGAAATTGTCGTGCCGCGTGTTGTCTTCCGGCAACGCGCCGCGCTGCAGCTTCATCTTGTGCGCGGTCTGCCAGGTACGGGTAATCACCTCGCCGACCCGGCCCATGGCCTGCGAGTCGGAAGAAATCATGCTGAAGGCGCCGAGATCGTGCAGGATGTCTTCGGCGGCGATGGTTTCGCGCCGGATGCGCGACTCGGCGAAGGCCACGTCTTCGGGGATGTTGGGGTCCAGGTGGTGACATACCATCAGCATGTCGAGATGCTCATCCACCGTATTAACGGTGTAGGGGCGTGTGGGATTGGTGGAGGACGGTAGCACATTGGCTTCACCGCACGCCTTGATGATGTCCGGCGCATGGCCGCCGCCGGCGCCTTCGGTGTGATAGGTGTGTATGGTGCGGCCCTTGAAGGCGGCGAGGGTATCTTCGACAAAACCGGATTCGTTCAAGGTATCGGTGTGGATCGCCACTTGCACATCGTATTTCTCCGCGACGTTGAGACAGTTATCAATCGCGGCGGGGGTCGTGCCCCAGTCTTCATGAAGCTTCAAACCGATGGCGCCGGCCTCGACCTGTTCCCCCAAAGCGGCCGACAGACTGGTGTTGCCCTTGCCGAGAAAGCCCAGATTCATCGGCAATTCCTCAGCAGCCTGCAGCATGCGGTGGATGTGCCAAGGCCCCGGGGTGCAGGTGGTGGCGGTGGTGCCCGCCGCCGGACCGGTACCGCCTCCTATCATGGTGGTCACACCCGACATGAGTGCGTCTTCGATTTGCTGCGGGCAAATAAAATGGATGTGACTGTCAATCGCACCTGGTGTGGCGATCAAGCCTTCGCCTGCAATCACCTCGGTGCCGGCGCCGATGATGATCGTGACACCGGGTTGCACGTCCGGATTGCCAGCCTTGCCAATGGCCGCGATGCGCCCGTGTTTGATGCCGATGTCGGCCTTGACGATGCCCCAGTGATCGAGGATCAAGGCATTGGTGATCACCGTGTCCACCACCTCATGCGAGGCGCGCTGGCTCTGTCCCATGCCGTCGCGGATCACCTTGCCGCCGCCGAACTTGACCTCCTCGCCATAAACGGTGTGGTCGCGCTCGACCTCT
This sequence comes from Gammaproteobacteria bacterium, assembly GCA_023381235.1. Taxonomy (GTDB): domain Bacteria; phylum Pseudomonadota; class Gammaproteobacteria; order SURF-13; family SURF-13; genus SURF-13. The sequence goes on along the minus strand of JAMCTV010000021.1, from coordinate 2,247 downwards.
ATCCACAATTCGGTATCGGCGAGACGCACGCGGTCGCCGGCCGTCGGCCCGTACATCTCCGCATAGGCGCGCCGGCCGACTTTAATCACGTCAGCGGCCCCATGATCTTGCCCTGAAAACCATAAACGCGTCGCAGCCCCGCGTAGGCGATTAGCTCCACCTCGCGCGTCTGACCCGGTTCGAAGCGTACCGCCGTGCCCGCAGGAATGTTCAGGCGAAACCCACGCGCGCTTTCGCGCTCGAACAGCAGGGCGTCATTGGTTTCGTAAAAGTGGTAATGCGAACCGACCTGTATCGGCCGGTCGCCGCCGTTGGCGACCTTCAAGCGCAGCGTTTTGCGCCCCGCGTTCAGTTCGATTTCGCCCATCTCAGCGATGATCTCGCCCGGAATCATGATTCTTCTCACACGATTGGAGTGTGCACCGTCACCAGTTTGGTGCCGTCCGGAAAGGTGGCCTCGACCTGCACCTCGTGGATCATCTCGGCCACTCCTTCCATGACATCGGCGCGGGTAAGCAAGGTTGCGCCATGACTCATCAACTCGGCGACGCTGCGGCCATCGCGCGCGCCCTCCAGAATCGCGGCCGAGATATAGGCCACCGCCTCCGGATAATTTAATTTCAAACCGCGCTGCTTGCGGCGCTCGGCGACCAGCCCGGCGGTGAAGAGCAGCAGCTTGTCTTTTTCACGTGGCGTCAGTTCCATAGTATTCAAGTATTCCAGATGCGTGGCCGGCAAGTCTCACGGCCCAGCACGGCGGGCCTCAGCACTTCCCAAGCCTGCACAAAACAATTTTTTGCCGCCTCGGCATGGGTACCAAGATAACGCACCACGATCACCTCATCAAGCTGCGTCACGCTGCATGACTCTTCATCATGTGCGCGCGCCAATTCCCGCAACGAGGGGATCAACTCAGGGCGGCGTGTTACGCATACCAGGCTCGCACTGACCGGGCAGGCCGCCATGCCCCACTTCGCGGCGAGCGCGGGATCGCCGCCCTGGTAATGGCCGCGCTCGATCCACAGCGGCCGTCCCGCCCGCCAAACTTCAAAACTTTGCCGGCAGTCACCCGTGGAAAAAACTTCTTGCGCCGCCGGACGCCCCAGGCAGAGTATCTCCCAACCCATAAATGCGCCGTCCGCCGCAAGATCAATGCGCGTGGCCATCGCCACGCGCGCGCCTTGAAATACAATATTCTCCTGCGGAAACCATTCCAGTTCCGCTCCCGCAGCGACTGCCAAGTGTTGCCTCACGCAGGCGGTCTGCCCAGTGCTGCGATAAAACTTACCGGCGGCGGGAGTCGTCAACAAGGTCTGCGCACCTGCTTCCACACTCACATCAATCGCCAGGCTATCACCCGCCACCACTCCCCCCGGAGGATGCAATATATAAGCATGGCAAACACCGCTTTGCTCCGGGTGAAATACCCGCTGTATCTGCAATGGCCCATGATGACGGCGGGCGGCAAGCACCGTGCGCGCCTCTGCCCGCGCAAAGCGCAGCCTCAACTCGGCCTGCCAGCCTTCAGGCTCCGGAGGAGGCGTAGCCATCCATTCGGCGCGTTGCGCCGCACACGGATGTGCCAGTGTCGCGGGAGGAAGGATGCCGGGAGCGACCGCCGTTTTACTCACACGGCTAACAACCAAACCCCTGCCGCCGCCAAGCCAATACCGCCCAGGCGTAACAACCGCGTCGGCCATTGGTATTGATGCGCGAGACCCGTCAACATACCCAAACCGTGCAGCATGGCCGAAGTCAACAAAAATCCCGATGCGTAGAGCCATGGCATGGCCGCCTGTGGCATTTCCGCACCGTGCGCATGGCCATGAAACAGGGCAAACAGCCCGACAACGCTCATACTCAGCCAGGGCGGCATTTTTGCGGCGCCGGCGATGAGCAGACCAAACACGACCACCGATCCGGCGATGCCCAGCTCGACCTGTGGCAACGGCCAGCCCAGCATGGCCATACCGCCGCCCAGCGCCAGCATCGCCAGAAAGGCGGCTGGTATTAACCAGCGGGCGCGGACGCCGGCTTGCGCCGCCCAGATGCCGACCGCAAGCATCGCCAGCAGATGATCGAGACCGAAGAGCGGGTGGATAAATCCTTGGTAAAAACTCGCACCTTCCGCGCCGAAGGTGTGAGCAAACGCCGTTTGAGTAAACAGCAGGGTAAACCAACCGGTCACTACTACAGATAGAAATTTCATTGTCGAGACTCCTTAATCGTTAACGGGGCATCTGCGGC
>JAMCTV010000020.1:2145-4441 GCA_023381235.1 Gammaproteobacteria bacterium | reverse complement strand
ATCATGCCCACGGTGCAGGAACACATTGAAGCCGCTGTGAAAGCGGACAAGATATTCGGAGAGATAAAGCAGCATCAGTGCGCTCCTGCCCTGGCCAGGGGGCTTTCGCTCAAGGCCGCGACGACGTGCTCCATGCCAGCGGAGCGTGAGCCCTTGACCAGCACGGTGACGGGCGTGGGACCCGGCGCTGAATCCAGCGAGGCCAGTTCCATGTGCACCATGTCCGCGAGATGCTGTTGATCGCTGAAGTGTTCCGCGCCGGGGCCGAAACTCTGCACCGCAAAGCGCGACAGCTCGCCCGTGGCAAACAGGCGCTCGACGCCGCGCGCGCGCGCTTCTCTGCCGGCCTGGGCATGATGCGTCGCGCCTTCTGCACCGAGCTCCGCCATGTCGCCCAATATCAGCCAGCGCGGCGCGGGGAGATCGGCGAGGAGATCGAGCGCCGCCGTGAGCGATGCGGGATTGGCGTTGTAGGTGTCATCTATGATCTGCGCGCCGTGAACGCCGCGCTTGCTCTCCAGGCGTCCTTTCACGGGCGCCATGCTCTCCAGGCCGGCGCGAACATCCTCCAGCCCGGCGCCCGCCGCAAGCGCCGCGGTGCACGCGCCCAATGCGTTCAAGGCATTGTGTCGGCCGAGCAGCTTCAGGTGTACAGCGATATTCCCATACGGGGTGCGCAGGTGCAGACGCGTGGCGCCATCCAGCCTGACCAACTCACCGGCTACATCCGCGCCGGGTTTCATGCCAAAGCTGAGCACGCGATAGTTACGCGCCAGCGTGCGCGATAGTTACGCGCCAGCGTGCGCCACAGCGGGCTGTACACATCATCATGGTTGATGATGGCCACGCCGCGTTGGTCCAGCCCGGAGTAGATTTCGCCTTTGCCGCGCGCCACGCCTTCAATGCTGCCGAAGCCCTCCAGGTGCGCCGGTCCGGCGTTGGTGATGAGCGCCACCGTGGGGCGCGCGAGCTGCGTGAGATAGGCGATCTCGCCCGGATGATTGGCGCCCATTTCAATTACCGCGTAGCGGTGCATGGCGCCAAGGCGCAGCAGGGTGAGCGGCACACCGATGTCGTTGTTGAGATTGCCCTGCGTGACCAGCGCTGCGCCGCGCCGGTTCAGAATCGCGGCAGTCATTTCCTTCACTGTAGTTTTTCCATTGCTGCCGGTGACCGCGACCAGCGGGATATCGAACCGCGCGCGCCAATCGGAGGCGAGCCTGCCGAGGCTCGATCGCGTGTGCTGCACGATGAGCGTGGCGAGCGGCGTTTCAATGCGCCGCTGCACCAGCGCCCCCGCCGCGCCGCGCGCGCGCGCCTGCTCGATGAAATCGTGACCGTCGTAGTGCGGGCCTTGCAGGGCGACAAACAGATTGTCCTTTTGCAGGCTGCGGGTATCTGTGCTCACGCCCAGAAATGATTGGTCGGCCCCGGTCTGCTCCGCCTCCAGCACCCGCGCCGCCTCGGACAAACGCATGCGGATCATGTTGGTTCCTTGTGCGCGGCGGATGACGCGCCGTGGCTGCCGCCATTGAGGTGGAGCAGGCGGCGCACCTCGCGCCGGTCGGAGAACGGGATTTTGCGGCCGCCCATGATCTGATATTCCTCATGCCCCTTGCCCGCGATCAGCACCACGTCATGTTGCGCCGCGTGCTGCGCGGCGAAGGCGATGGCCTGGGCGCGGTCGCGTTGGATATAGGCGCCGTCCGGGTTGCTCATGCCGGACAAAATATCGGCGATGATGCTCACCGCATCTTCGTTGCGCGGATTGTCGTCGGTGACCACCAGGTAATCCGCGTACTGCTCCGCCATCGCGCCCATCAGCGGGCGTTTGCCGCGGTCGCGTTCGCCGCCGCAGCCGAACACGCACCACAGCTTGGCCTCGCCGCCCAGGTGCGCGCGCAGGTCGGTGAGCGCCTGGCGCAGCGCATCCGGCGTGTGCGCGTAGTCCACCACCAGCGTGGACTGGTGCGCCGCGCCGCTGAAGCGCTCCATGCGCCCGGGCACGGTCTTGGCCCTGGCGAGACGCGTCAGCGCCTCTTCCAGCGGCATGTCCATAAGCAGCAGCGCGGCAAGCACGGCAAGCAGGTTGGAGGCGTTGAACTTACCGAACAATGCGCTTTCCAGCTTGCCGGCGCCCCATGGCGTGCTGACCTCCAGCGTCAGGCCGTGCGCATCCATGCGCGCGATGTTCCCGCGCACCTGCGCCAGCCCTTGCGGCGCGGCCTGCAATCCGTAACTCAGCGTGTGCAGGCCAGCGGGCAGGCCCTTGAGCAGGTTGCGCCCGTATTCGTCG
>JAMCTV010000020.1:0-2135 GCA_023381235.1 Gammaproteobacteria bacterium | reverse complement strand
ATGAAGAACAAACGGCGCTTGGCCTCGGCGTACGCGGTCATGTCGTTGTGATAATCCAGGTGATCGCGGCTCAAATTGGTAAAGATTGCGGTGTGAACCGGCACCGCGTTCATGCGCCCCTGTTCCAGGCCGTGGGATGAAGCCTCCATCACCACGCTCTTTGCACGCTGGGCGCTGAACTCGGCCAGCAGCCCCTGCAGGGTGAGCGCATCCGGCGTAGTGTGCGCGCCGGGTTTGATTTTGCCGTACAGGCCGTAGCCCAGGGTGCCGATCAGGCCGCACGGCGCGCGCGCGGGGACATCGTGTAATACCCCGGCTAGCAGGCTGGCGACGGTGGTTTTGCCGTTGGTGCCGGTCACCGCGGTCACCAGCATGTCCTTGGCCGGATGATCGTAGAAGCGCGCCGCAATGGCGCCCACCTGCTGGTGCAGGTTTTCAATGCCGAACAGCGGCACACGCCCGCGCCGCGCTCCTATCTCATCAGGATGCAGCGAAGAGTTGTCGCAGGCTATTGCGACCGCGCCCGCCTTGAGCGCCTGTTTAATGAAGTCCGCACCGTGTTGTTGCGAACCCTGGCAGGCCAGAAACAAGTCGCCGGGTCGAGTCTTGCGGCTGTCCAGCGACAGACCGAGGACAGAGCGGTCCGCGCGCGCCTCCACTGGGGCGAGTCCGGCGAGCAACTCGCTCAGCTTGTGCGCGGTGGGAGGCAATGGACGTGAGGCTGGCATCATTCGCTGTCTCCTGAAACGGTGCGCGCCATAATGTGTGAATCCAGTCCGGCCATGCGCAGCGACTCAAGATCATCCGGCGCGACATTCAACAGGCGCAGACTGCCCGCCATCACCCTGGCGAACACCGGCGCCGCCACCTGGCCGCCGTAATATTGATCGCCCGCGGGTTCATTGATGACCACCGCCATCACCAGGCGCGGGCGGCTGGCCGGCGCCATGCCGGCGAACAAGGAGAGATAGTGGTCTTCGCTGTAACCGTGCGCGGTCAGCTTGCGTACCGTACCGGTCTTGCCCGCCACGCGATAGCCGGGCACGCGCGCCAGCAGCGCGGTGCCGCCTTCGCCGGTGACGCGCTCCATCATGGCGCGCACGCTTTGCGCGGTGGCGGGGCTCAACACCGCGCGCGGTTCGCTGCGGGCGCCGCTGACAAACGACACCGGCTTCAGCACGCCGTCATTGGCGAGCACGCTGTAGGCCTGGGCAAGCTGCAACAAGGTGACCGACACGCCGTAACCGAAAGAGAGCGTGGCGCGCTCGATCTCGTACCATTTCTGATAAGGGCGCAGCACGCCGCTCACCTCGCCCGGGAAGCCGCTGCCCGTGACCTGCCCCAGGCCGGCGCTGGAAAAGGTGCGCCACAACCGCTCCGGCGGCAGGCTCAAGGCGATCTTGGCCGCGCCCACGTTGGACGACTTCTGGATCACCCCGGCGACGTCTATGCGGCCGTAATTGTGCAGGTCGCGGATGTCCTTTCCGCTCACCTTGAAAAATCCCGGTGCGGTGTCTATCGCCGTGTCGGCGCGATACAGCCCCGCTTCCAGCGCCGCGGCGATGGTGAACGGCTTGATGGTCGAACCGGGTTCAAAACTGTCGGTGACGGCGCGATTGCGCAGGCGCGCGCCGCGCGCCTCATCCAGATTGTTGGGGTTGTAGGCGGGCAGGTTCACCATGGCGAGCCCCTCGCCGCTCTGCGCGTCGAGGATTACCGCCGCGCCGGATTGCGCGCGGTGCTCGGCGAGCGCGCTTTTCAATTCACGGTAGACCAGATACTGGATGCGCTTGTCCACGCTCAGGCGCAGATCGCGTCCCGGGCGCGGCACACGCAGGCTTTCCACGTCCTCGATGATGCGCCCCAGACGGTCCTTGATGACGCGCTTGGCGCCTTCCTTGCCCTGCAGCCAGTTGTCAAACGCCAGCTCCAGGCCTTCCTGTCCGGTATCGTCCACGCCGGTAAAGCCAAGCAACTGCGCGGTGACCTCGCCCGCCGGATAATAGCGCCGGTATTCGCGCTGCAACGCCACGCCCGGCGCGTTCAACGCCATCACCCGCTGCGCCAGACCGGGGCTCACGCGGCGCTTGCGATACACGAATTGGCGCTCTGTGCGCGCCTGGAGATAACCACGC